>NZ_JBNPJZ010000071.1:0-46586 GCF_050312695.1 Bacillus sp. AF62
ACACTTGAAAATAGCAGACAGAGTTGCTTATTGGCAGGTGTAGCGATTTTATTAAAAAGATTTTAAACAGGTTCTAAACAAGAAATAGTAGATACGATTCATCAAGTTATGCCGTTAGAACGGATAGAAGCAAATTATTCTGGTGAAGTGGCTACTAGGTATCGTTATATAGGAAGCGATGAGGAAATAGGTATTATTTCATCAGTAACAGAATCTTTTTGCTCATCATGTACGAGAGCTCGTATTTCTGCAGAAGGAAAATTATATACTTGCTTATTTGCTTCTAAAGGAAATGATTTAAGAGAATTGCTTCGTTCTGAACATACAGATGAGGACATTACAGATGTAGTACGCGATATATGGAATAATAGGGAAGATCGTTATTCAGATGAACGCTTAAATCATACAAATAAGAAAACAATACCTAAAATTGAAATGTCACATATCGGTGGTTAATATATAAAGCTAGCTTCATAGTGAAAAATGGAAAATTTACAAGAGTTGTGGATTTTCTATTTTATAGTAAAAGTGATGATTGATATCTCTGTAAAAGATGTGCAGAGAAATTAAGCAGCATTCAAAAACCTTTATTTTGAGGAGGTTTTTTGAAGCTGCTTTTTTATTTGGAGAAAATGGAGGAATGGGTAATGGCATTTTATAAGCCGGAACAAATTGCTGAGCTTGTCATTGAGGCCGGTGTTCAAAAAGTAAGACAGACATTGCCAGCGATGCTTATTCTCGGTTTTTTAGGAGGAGCGTTTATTGCGATAGGTTTTTTACTTAACATTCGAGTTTTAGGGAATTTACCTGAGCGCTGGGGAAGTCTAGTGAATGTTTTAGGAGGAGCAGTATTTCCTGTTGGACTCATGCTCGTAGTATTAGCAGGAGGAGAATTAATTACGGGAAATATGATGTCACTGTCTATGGCGCTTTATGCAAAGAAAATTACATTGATAAGTGTACTGAATAACTGGGTTTGGATTACTCTCATGAATTTTATTGGGGCAATTTTCGTTGCGTATTGCTTTGGGCATCTTGGCGGATTAACAGAGGGAGAGTATTTAAATAAAACGGTAGCGATAGCGGAAGGGAAGTTACATGAATCATTTGGAAGAACTTTAATTTTAGCAATTGGTTGTAATTGGCTCGTTTGTCTTGCTCTTTGGCTCGCTTACGGGACGAGTGATTTTGTCGGAAAAATCATCGGAATTTGGATTCCAATTATGGCATTTGTAGTGATTGGATTTCAGCAAGTAGTAGCAAATATGTTTGTCATTTCCGCTGTTATTTTTGCTGGTCATCTAACGTGGATGGATTTGGCTAAAAATTTTGTTCCTGTTTTTATCGGAAATGTAATTGGAGGAGCTGGGTTTGTTGGTTTTGCTTACTTTGCTTGTTATCAGAAACAACATTCTGATATGAAATAGAGTTCTTGAGAGGAAGGGTATGTAATGGCTGATCGGTATTCACGACAACAGTTGTTCAAACCAATTGGGAGTAAAGGACAAGAAAAAATTCGAAATAAACATGTGTTAATTGTAGGGGCAGGCGCATTAGGAAGTGCAAGTGCCGAAAGTTTCGTACGTGCAGGTGTTGGCAAGTTGACGATTATTGATCGTGACTACGTTGAATGGAGTAATTTACAAAGGCAACAATTGTACTCTGAACAAGATGCGAGAGAGAAAATGCCGAAAGCAATTGCTGCAAAAAATCGGTTAGAACAAATTAATTCGGAAGTACAAATACATGCTTTCGTAATGGATGCAACTTCAGAAAATATGGAAGGTCTATTAAAAAATGTAGATGTAATCATTGATGCAACAGATAATTTTGATATTCGATTTGTAATAAATGATTTATCACAAAAACATAATATTCCTTGGGTATATGGTTCTTGTGTTGGATCGTATGGTATGAGTTATACAATTATTCCGCAAGAGACACCGTGTTTACATTGTATGCTGAAAAATATTCCTGTTACAGGTGTGACATGTGATACCGCTGGAATTATTAGCCCGACTGTTCAAATCGTCGCAGCATATCAAGTGGCAGAAGCACTCAAAATTTTAGTGGAAGATTTCTCAGCAATTAGAAAAACATTTTTCATGTTTGATATATGGAGTAATCAAAATCATTTTATAAAATTAGGGAAAATAAAAACAGACACTTGTCTCTCATGCGGTTTGAATCGAACTTATCCTTATTTATCATACGAAAATCAAACGAAAGTAGCTGTTTTATGCGGAAGAAATACAGTTCAAATTAGAACAGTAGACAATAGGAAATACAATTTTGATGATATAGAAAAAGTATTACAAAAACTGGGGAAAGTAGATCGGAATCCGTATTTACTATCTTGCCAATTCGATGATTACCGCGTGGTTGTTTTTCGAGATGGTCGTGTTTTTATTCATGGTACAAATGATATTTCGAAAGCGAAACAACTATATTATCGCGTATTCGGTTAATAGAGAGGGTGTCAACAATGGAAAGAAGAGTGCCAATTACGGTTGAAGAAGCTGTTCGTAAAGTGATGGGATTTGCTGATAAAGGCTTAAAGGAGCTATTACCAATTGAATTAGCTTATGGACGTATATTAGCGGAGGATTTAGTAGCTGACCATGATGTACCGTCATTTAATCGTTCGCCGTATGACGGATTTGCTATTCGAGCAGAAGATACTAATTTAGCAAGTTATGAAACGCCAATTGTATTTGAAGTAGTGGGTGAAATTGGTGCAGGATCGCTATTCCATGAGAAAGTAGGTCCGTTTCAAGCAGTTCGAATTATGACGGGAGCACAAATTCCGAATGAGTGTGATGCGGTTGTTATGTTAGAGCTGACTCGTCAATATGAGAAGAATGGCAACAATTATATGGAAGTGAAGCGATCATTCAAAACGGGCGACAATATTTCTTTTCAAGGTGAAGATGCTCGTAAAGGAACGGTTCTTGCAAAGAAAGGATCGTACATTAATCCAGGTATTTCAGCTCTTCTTGCTACATTCGGTTATAGTGAAGTGCCAGTTGCGAGAAAGCCTGTAATTGGACTGTTAGCGACTGGGAGTGAATTGCTTGATGTCGATGATTCATTACAGCCAGGGAAAATCCGAAACAGTAATACGTATATGATATTGTCTCAAATTCGAAGAGCGGGCGGCAGAGTAAAATATTTTGGGAAGTTTAGTGATGATTTTAATACGTGTTTTACAGCTGTGAAAGAAGCGCTTGGCCAAGTAGATATGTTAATTACAACGGGCGGTGTATCAGTAGGAGATTATGATTATTTACCAGCTATTTACGAAAAGTTAGGTGCATCTGTTCTTTTTAATAAAGTTGCAATGCGACCAGGAAGTGTTACGACTGTAGCACAATTAAATGGCAAGTTATTATTTGGTTTATCAGGAAATCCATCCGCTTGTTACGTAGGGTTTGAATTATTCGTAAGACCGTGTATTCGGACGTATATGTTTAGTGAAAAAGTACATTTAAAAAGAGAAAAAGCGTTATTAGGAGAAGATTTTCTAAAACCGAATCCATTTACAAGATTTGTACGAGCAAAATTGCAATATGATGAGGGGAAATTAATCGCTTATCCATCAGGGTTTGATAAATCTAGCTCAGTTTCTTCATTGGCAGAATCAAATGCGTTTATCGTATTGCCGGGCGGGACAAGAGGATATAAAAAAGATATGTTTGTTGATGTTCTATTATTAGAAGATAACGAAGGTAGTGAATGGCCTTGGACATTTCATAAAGTGAGAGGTGGTTCTAATGAGACAAGCGCTATTTGAAATTGTAGATAATCCGATTTTAGTTGAAGAAGTAACGAATAAAGTCGCAAGAAGGGAAGCAGGTGCGATTACAACGTTCATTGGTACGGTGAGAGAATTAACAAAAGGAAAACGAACGCTACATTTAGAGTATGAAGCATATAAACCGATGGCAGTAAAACAACTTATGAGAATTGGTGAAGAGATTAGTGAAAGATGGCCGGATGCAAAAGTAGCAATTACGCACCGTGTAGGGCGGCTAGAAATAATGGATATTGCGGTAGTCATTGCAGTTTCATCACCGCATCGTAAAGTAGCTTATGAAGCGAATGAGTACGCGATTGAACGTATAAAACGAATTGTTCCAATTTGGAAAAAAGAATTTTGGGAAGATGGAACGATGTGGATTGGAGATCAACTTGAAAACACACCATATCCAGAAGGAAAACCAAAGAAGGAAGAATGAGAAAATGATTACAATTTTATTATTTGCAAATTTGCGTGAGGAAGTTGGATCGGATCGATTAGTAATTTCAGAAAAGCAAGAAATGACAGTGCAGCAATTAAAAGAATGGCTCAAAGTCAGCTATTGTTTACAATCGCTGGATAAAGTGATGGTGGCTGTTAATGAGGAGTTTGTAATGAATGAAGAGATGATAAAGGCTGGAGATATAGTCGCATTAATCCCGCCCGTTAGCGGCGGGTAATAAGCTTTTTCACCAGATGAAGCGCCAAGAAGATGTTGTATATAAATTAGAATAAGAGAAGGGATGAGTTCCATGCTTACTCAAGAACAAATAATGAATGCATTAAAACATGTAGAGGATCCAGAGTTACACAAAAGTGTTGTAGAATTAAATATGGTTAGAAATATACAAATGAACGGAACAGAGGTTAAACTTGAAGTAGTACTAACAATCCAAGGTTGTCCGTTAAAAGCAAAAATTCAACAAGATATTGAAGAATCACTTCACGCAATTGGTGCTTCTAAAGTGGAGATAACATTTGGTTCTATGACACAAGAAGAACGTGCAGCTTTAACAGAGAAGTTAAAGAAAAATACTAGAACAGAAACTGGTATGCCGAGCATGCTTCGCCCGGATTCAGGAGTACGTTTTATTACTGTAACGAGCGGAAAAGGCGGAGTTGGAAAATCAACGGTGACAATTAATCTTGCAACTGCACTAGCTCGTATGGGGAAAAAAGTGGAGATATTAGATGCGGATATATATGGTTTTAGTATTCCAGCTATGATGGAAACGAATACGAAACCAACGATGATTGATCAAACGGTAATTCCAGTCATTAGTCACGGTGTTAAAATCATGTCGATGGGATTTTTTACAGAAGGAAATAACCCAGTTATGTGGCGCGGTCCGATGCTAAATAAATGGATTCAAAATTTCCTTGCGAATACGCACTGGGGAGAATTAGATTATTTATTACTTGATTTACCACCAGGTACAGGAGATGTTGCGATTGATGTTGCAGCGATGATTCCGCAAGCGAAAGAAATAATTGTTACAACTCCGCACAATGTAGCTTCATTCGTTGCTTCAAGAGTCGGTGTAATGGCAAAACATACGAAGCATGAGATTTTAGGTATTGTGGAAAATATGGCTTATTATGAAGAGCAAGATGGATCGAAAAATTATCTCTTCGGAAAAGGCGGTGGCGAAATGTTAGCAGAACAATTGCAAACAGAAGTAATCGCACAAGTACCTTTTGCAAAACGTGAAGAAAATAGCGGTTCATCTGTATATGATGAAGATTCTCTTGTTGGAGAAGTGTTTACATCGTTAGCTGAGGATATTATTTATAGAGGATAGAGGGGGAAGTTTAGTATGGCGTGTAACATTGATCATTCTATTGAAGATGTGATGAATAAGCTCGAAAGTCAAAAGAATTCTTTACCTGAAGGGATCTTTAAAGAGTTAAAGAGTTTTTTACAAGGTAATCATTCGCAGAAATTATTAAATGATATTTTTCACCTTCTAAAAAAGTATGATTTAGTCAGTGAGGAAGAACGAGAGACGAGAAACGCACAATTATTGCACATTTTGAATTAAGTACTCTTTGGCTTTAGAATTTTTTCAGAAGGGGTGAATGTGATGGATATGAAAAAGATGATTGAAACGATAGAAGTAACTAGAGTGACTGACGAGGAATTATCGATTTCGAATTTACATCCAAAGCTTGTGAAGTTGTATAGTCAAAAAGATAGTACAGAGTATACGAAGCTATTAAAATATATTTTATCATTATCCGTGCAGTTGAAGCTGAATCTCGTATTGAAATATTTTGGTGTGCGTCCGATTGTTGCTGCAGACGAGCGTATGCAATTTCAAGAGATATTTAAATGCTTAGCTAAGAAAGATGAGAATGGGGAATGGTTTCTAAATTTGGTTTCTTTATATGTAGGGCTAATTGTAGTTCTTCATTTTGAGGAGAAAGTGATTGAGAGCAGTTTTTTTGATGATATGGTAGTGGGTGAATGTAATGAAATATAAGATTCTGCTCATAACATTTTTCTATTTAAATGCTTTAATTGCGATTTTAGTTGGTTTTGTAAATATGAAGGTAACTAATTAAGAAAAAGGAATGAAACTAGTTTGATAAAAAGAGTTCTTCAGTTGTTTCCGGCGTTTTTTCGTGTTACCATTAAGCGAATTTTTCATAAGGAGAGAAAGCGATGAAATGGATTTATTTTCTTATTATTAACGTTATAGCTTTTAGCCTTATGGGGCTTGATAAACGAAAAGCAAAGAAGAAACAGTGGAGAACGCCAGAAAGTACGCTGTTTTTATCAGCGGCAGCTGGGGGAGCAGTTGGAGCTTGGATCGGTATGTATATGTTTCATCATAAAACTCATAAAAAGAAATTTGTTTTCGGCATACCGTTACTTGTTGTAATAACGGTATGTTTATTATTCGTTGTATGAGAAATGTCGAAAGAAATGCAGATTGATTATTGGTAAAGTGAGCATGTGAGACCGTATAATGGAGAAAAAATGAGAAGAGGAGAAAAAGGAAGATGGGGAGTCAATCAGCAGAGCAAAAAAAAGGGATACTATATGCGGCTGGTGCTTATACGATGTGGGGAATTCTACCGATTTATTGGAAATGGGTTGAGGAAGTTCCAGCAGATGAAATATTAGCACACCGCATCGTTTGGGCATTTGTTTTTATGTTACTTGTATTAGGTGTTACGAAGAGGTTTCGCCAGTTTATTGGGGAATTTGTGAATCTTTTTAAACGACCTAAATTATTAATGTCATTAACAATAGCTTCAGTCTTGATTAGCGGAAACTGGTTTGTTTACATATGGGCCGTTAATCATAATCATGTTATTGAAGCGAGTCTTGGCTATTATATTAATCCGCTTATTAGTATTTTACTTGGTACAGTCGTTTTAAAGGAAAAGTTAAACTTTTGGCAATATGTTGCAGTTGGTTTAGCAGGAGTAGGGGTTGTCATTTTAACAGTACGTTTCGGATCTATTCCGTGGGTTTCTCTTTCACTTGCCTTTTCATTTGGATTATACGGATTAACGAAAAAACTGTTAAACTATGATGCCACAATTGGACTTACGATGGAAACGATGTTAGTGACGCCGTTTGCAATCATTTATCTTGTTATGACAGGAGCACATGGTTTCGGCTCATTTGGATCTATTTCAATGTTATCAACGTTACTTTTAATAGGAGCAGGTATTGTAACGGCATTACCACTATTTTATTTTGCAAAAGGAGCACAACTTATTCCGCTTTATATGGTGGGATTTTTACAATATATTGCGCCAACAATTAGCTTAATTTTAGGTGTATTTGTATTTGGTGAACATTTCACATCTACACATATGATTGCATTTTTCTGTATATGGGTTGCTTTATTTATATTCTCGGTAGCGAAGACAAAGTTTTTAGTGCAGAAACAACCGAAATTTATAAAAAATAAATCAGCAAAAGTATCATAATGCGTAGTATTTTCTACGCATTTTTCTTTATACTGATACTATATAGGATTTCCATCATAGCTAGTAGGGAGCTGAGAACGTGGAAACAATTTTACATAATGATCCGCTTATGGCCGCTGTAATTTCATGGTTTTTAGCACAATTAACGAAAGTAGTCTTTAAATTAGTCAAAACGGGTGAATTTGATTTTGCAAAGTTTTTCGCTTCAGGTGGGATGCCGAGTTCTCATGCTTCAACTGTTACAGCACTTGCTACAGGAGTTGGGGTAGTAGAAGGTGTGGAAAGCTCGATGTTTGCGGTTGCTACTATTTTTGCCATTATTGTTATGTATGATGCTTCAGGAGTAAGGCTTGCAGTAAGTAAACAAGCAAAAATATTGAATGAGTTTTTTCACGGTAGACAAACAGAATATAAGAAGTTAAATGAACTTGTTGGGCATACACCGTATGAAGTAGTAGTTGGTGCTTTATTAGGGATTATTGTCGGAGTAGGATATTGTTTATGAGCGGAACATTTTATATGTTCTGCTTTTCTTTGTTTTTATACATATTCAGCTACCTTTTTGAATATCGTTATACGGATTTCGAAAGGGTGGGTGAATAACTTGTTATTATATGAAAAAGTGCATGAAGAAATAGCGAGAAGAGCAACTGCACTTCAATCGATGCAACGGCAAGATGGTACGTGGAGATTTTGTTTTGAAGGAGCTCCATTAACAGATTGCCATATGATTTTTTTATTAAAATTATTAGGTAGAGATAAAGAGATAGAACCGTTTGTAAAAAGATTAGCATCACTTCAAACAAATGAAGGAACATGGAAATTGTATGAAGATGAAGTGGGAGGTAATTTATCAGCTACCATTCAATCTTATGCCGCCTTACTTGCATCGAAAAAATATACAAAAGAAGATGCGAATATGAAGCGAGCGGAAAATTTTATTAAGGAACGCGGAGGCGTGGCGCGTGCTCATTTTATGACGAAGTTTTTATTAGCAATTCATGGAGAATATGAATATCCTTCACTCTTCCATTTACCAACACCAATCATGTTTCTACAGAATGATTCCCCCCTCAGTATATTTGAATTGAGTAGCTCAGCACGTATCCATTTAATTCCGATGATGCTGTGCTTAAATAAAAGGTTTCGAGTAGGGAAAAAGTTATTGCCAAATTTAAATCACATTGCAGGCGGGGGCGGAGAATGGTTTCGAGAGGATCGGTCTCCAGTTTTTCAAACGTTAGCAAGTGACGTGAAGAAAATTATAACGTATCCACTTTCTTTGCATCATAAAGGATATGAGGAAGTAGAACGTTTTATGAAAGAGCGTATTGATGAAAATGGAACATTATATAGTTACGCAACTGCTTCGTTTTATATGATTTATGCTTTACTTGCATTAGGACATTCTATTCAATCACCAATTATTGAGAAGGCTATAATGGGAATTACATCTTATATATGGAAGATGGAAAGAGGGAGCCATTTGCAAAACTCTCCGTCAACTATATGGGATACAGCTTTACTCAGTTATGCTTTGCAAGAAGCTCAAGTTCCGAAAGCAAGTAAAGTGATTCAAAATGCATCAGCGTATTTACTAAGAAAACAGCAAACAAAGAAAGTAGATTGGAGTGTACATGCACCGGATCTCTTCCCAGGTGGTTGGGGCTTTTCGGATGTGAATACGACGATTCCAGATATTGATGATACAACTGCTGTGTTAAGAGCATTGGCGCGAAGTAGAGGGAACGAAAATGTAGACAATGCTTGGAAGCGAGCGGTTAATTGGGTTAAAGGATTGCAAAATAATGATGGTGGTTGGGGAGCTTTTGAAAAAGGGGTAACGAGCCGTATATTAGCAAATTTACCAATCGAAAATGCGAGTGATATGATTACAGATCCTTCTACACCAGATATTACAGGGAGAGTGCTAGAGTTTTTCGGGACGTATGGACAAAACGAATTGCCTGAGAAACAAAAACAAAGTGCGATAAATTGGTTAACGAATGCACAAGAGGAAAATGGATCATGGTATGGGAAATGGGGGATTTGTTATATATATGGTACGTGGGCGGTTATGACTGGTTTACGGTCACTAGGAACTCCATCTAGCAACCCATCATTAAAACGAGCCGCTTTATGGCTTGAACATATACAGCATGAAGATGGTGGCTGGGGAGAATCTTGCCACAGTAGTGTGGAGAAAAGGTTCGTTACTTTACCATTTAGTACACCATCCCAAACAGCATGGGCGTTAGATGCCCTCATTTCTTACTATGATAAAGAAACGCCAGTCATTCGAAAAGGTATTTCATATTTGCTCTCCAACCCTTATATAAATGAAAAATATCCTACTGGAACAGGTTTACCAGGTGGGTTTTATATTTGTTATCATAGTTATGCTCATATATATCCGTTGCTTACTTTGGCTCATTATGCAAAAAAATATAGAAAATAAACCGAGAGATGTCTCTCGGTTTATTTTGTTGGGTAGTAGGTCCCTTTTGAAAAGAATAAGGTTGTGATGTACCTTATTTTTCGGTTGATTGGCGTTTTTGACGTGCATCAGCGGCATTTGCACGTGCGTTTGCTTCTAAGTCATTGTGGTCAGCGAGTTCGCGAGAGAACTCAACATCAATGCCATCAGTTGCTTTGCTTTGTTTGAAATTCTTTTTGTTCATTCGACATAATCTCCTTGCACTTTATGCGACGTTGCAAAGTTAGTTTGACACAAATAGACTTTTTTATACAAAGAGGAATTGGAAAGTAAAAAGCCGAAATATACAGTATAAGTAATAGAAATGGGGGATAGGAATGGAGTTTTTATATGGGAAAACAGCTGTTGTAACAGGAGCTGCACAGGGAATTGGAAAAGAGATTGCAAGGGTTTATGCAAAGCTGGGGGCGAAAGTATTAATTAGCGATGTAAATGAAGAGAAGCTACAAAAAACGACACGTGAATTATCAGATGAAGGATATGAAGTATGCTCATATCGATGTGATGTGAGTAATCAAAATGAAGCGAAGTCGTTAATTGAATATGCGGTTCAAAAATTCGGTACATTACATATTTTGGTGAATAACGCCGGGATTACAAGAGATGCAATGTTACATAAAATGGAGAAGTCTGCTTGGGAACAAGTATTACAAGTGAACTTAACTGGTGTTTTTTATTGTATGCAACCAGCGCTTCTTTACATGAGACAACAAGGGTATGGACGCATTATTAATATATCTTCAATTAGTAGAGAAGGAAACATAGGTCAAGCAAATTATGCGGCTACGAAGGCAGGCGTTGTAGGTTTAACGAAAACGGCAGCGAAAGAAGTTGGAAGTTTCGGTATTACGTGTAATGCGATTTGTCCAGGGTTTATGGATACAGATATGACAAAAACGATACCAGATAAAGTGAAAGAAAAGATGGTTGGCGCGATTCCAGTTGGTAGAATTGGAACGCCAGAAGATATTGCAAACGCAGCAGCTTTTTTAGCATCAGAATACGCATCCTATATTACAGGAGAAGTATTAAATGTGAGCGGAGGACTGCAAGTTTAAAGGAATACATAATGAAAAGAACCTGACCGGATAGGTCAGGTTCTTTCTCATTAATTTAAGTTAAGCCAAACGCTCTTCACTTCTGTATAGTTATTTAATGCATAAGATCCCATTTCACGACCAAGACCGGATTGTTTAAATCCTCCAAATGGAGATGCTGCATCAAAGACGTTATAACAGTTTACCCATACTGTACCAGCACGTACTTTACTTGCAACATAGTGTGCTGTTTTAACATTTTCTGTCCACACACCAGCTGCTAAGCCGAATTGTGATTTATTTGCACGTTCAATTACTTCATCAATATCGTTAAATGGTATTGCAGAAATAACTGGACCGAAAATTTCTTCTTTTGCGATCGTCATTTCATCATTTACGTCAGCGAATACTGTAGGAGAAACGAAGTAGCCTTGATCGAATGGATTACTTCCTCCGCATAGTACTTCAGCTCCTTCTTCAATCCCTTTTTCAATGTAGCCCATTACACGTTTTTGTTGTTCTTCAGAAACGAGAGGACCAATTGTTGTTTCAGGGTTAAGACCGACACCTTGATTTAGTTTTTTAGAATAGAGGACGAGATCAGCCATGACATTATCATACATTTTCTTCGGAACAAATAAGCGTGACCCAGCAGAGCATACTTGTCCTTGGTTAAACATAACACCAGAAAGTGCACCAGGAATCGCGCGAGATAAATCAGCATCTGGCAAGATGATATTTGGTGATTTACCGCCTAATTCAAGTGTAACGCGTTTTAATGATTCGGATGCTTGTCGCATAATTTGTTTACCGACAGGAGTAGAGCCGGTAAATGCAATTTTATCAACGAGTGGATGATTAACGAGAGCTTGTCCAGCTGATTCACCGAATCCAGGTACGATATTAATAACACCTTTCGGGAATCCAGCTTCTTCAATTAATTCAGCTAAGTATAGAGCAGATAGTGGAGTTTGTTCTGCAGGTTTTAATACGATTGTACATCCTGTAGCAAGCGCTGCCCCCATTTTCCACATTGCCATAAGAAGCGGGAAGTTCCAAGGGATAATTTGACCAACGACACCAACAGCTTCATGGCGTGTATAGTTAAAGTAATCACCGGAAACAGGGATTGTTTGACCAACGATTTTCGTGGCCCAGCCGGCATAATAGCGCATATGTTCAATTGCGAGTGGTATGTCTGCTGCCATTGTTTCACGGATTGGCTTTCCGTTATCTAATGTTTCAAGCTGTGCAAGCTCTTCTTTATGTTCTTCCATTAGATCAGCTAACTTGTACATGAGACGGCTTCGCTCAGCAGTGCTCATACGAGACCAAGGACCTTCGTCAAAAGCCATACGAGCTGCGACTACAGCTTTATGAATATCTTCGCGACCAGCTTCAGAAACGACGGCAAGTGTTTCACCAGTTGCTGGGTTAGGTGTTTTAAATGTTTTACCGGAAGCGCTTTCAATGAAAGATCCATTCACATATAACTTTTTTGTACCTTGAAGAAACTTTTCTACCTTTTCATGAAGATTTACAGCTAGTTGACTCATTGTATAACCCCCTTGAAAATATAATGTAAACGCAGTACGAGACGGCGCTTATTCCGAAATCAAGGATGTGGAAACTAGATGGAAAGCCTCTAATTAAAATCATAATTAATAAATACTGAAAATTCAAATTTCATTTGTGTTACAATTGTAAAAAATATGTAATGTAAGAGAAGCTTCTATATGATTATAAAAAATCCTGCTTGTTTTTGCTTTCTAGTAGGAAAAACTAGAAGAACAATGGTACAATAATACATCGTGAGAGGAGGGGGAAAAATGAAAGATTATCATGATGATCCACGCTTTCGAATAGCCCATAGAGAAGCGTTAATTGGTCTTGGACTTGCTATTATTAATTTTATAATATGGTACGGATTTGCTTATGGGCTTGGTAGTAAAGATCCGAGTGAATATACATATGTATTAGGTTTTCCCGCATGGTTTTTTTATAGCTGTATCGTTGGATTTATCGTTATGGTTATTTTACTTAGTTTAGTTGTTCGTTTTGTATTTCAAGATATTTCACTCGATGAGGAAGAAAAAAGTGAGGAATAATAGATGAATTGGTATGTAATCATTCCAATGATAATTTCGTTTATCGTTGTATTTTTAATTGGTGTATATGCTTCAAGACGCGTGCAAGCAACAGCACATAATAAATTTTTACAAGAATATTTTCTTGGTGGGCGTGAGTTAGGCGGTTTATTATTAGCGATGACAATGATTGCTACGTACGGTAGTGCAAGTAGCTTTATTGGTGGTCCCGGTATTGCTTACAATATGGGGCTTGGATGGGTACTATTATCTGCGATTCAAGTTGTAACAGGATATATCGTTTTAACGGTTATCGGTAAAAAGTTTGCAATTATTGCTAGGAAGATGGAAGCAATTACTCTTATCGATTATTTAAAAGGGAGATACAATAATAAAGCAGTTGTTATACTCTCTGCGTTATGTATTATTATCTTTTTATTTTCAGCGACAGTAGCCCAGTGGGTCGGCGGTGGACGATTAATCGAGTCACTAACGGGTCTATCGTATACAACAGCACTATTTTTATTTACTTTTTCTGTACTTGTGTACGTATTAATTGGTGGATTTCGTGCAGTCGCGCTATCAGATACATTATTAGGAATCATTATGTTAGTTGGAACGACAATCATTTTAATTGCTACTGTCATTGCTGGTGGTGGAATTGAAAAGATTATGCAGGAACTTGTTCAAATTAATCCAAATTTAATTACACCATTCGGAGCAGATGGCAGTTTAACGAAATCATATGTTACATCATTTTGGATTTTAATTGGAATTGGCGTTGTAGGTTTACCGCAAATTAGCGTGCGTGCCATGTCTTATAAAAATTCAAAAGCTATGCACCAAGCTTTAATAATTGGAACAGTTGTCGTTGGTACAATTATGATTGGTATGCATTTAACAGGTGTATTTGCAAGAGTAGTACTTCCAGGTATAACGGTACCAGATAAAGTAATGCCGCTACTCGCGATGGAAGTGTTGCCACCTTGGTTAGCTGGAGTTTTCTTAGCTGCACCAATGGCGGCGATTATGTCTACAGTAAACTCTTTATTATTACTTGTAAGCTCGTCAATTATTAAAGATATATACGTAAATTACATAAATAAAGATGCAGCAGACAGTACGATAAAAAAAGGAAGTTTGTGGATTACTGGTATTGTAGGGCTACTCGTTTATGCAGCGGCGATTAAACCACCAGATTTTTTAATATGGCTAAATTTATTTTCTTTCGGTGGATTAGAAGCAGCATTCATTTGGCCAATCGTATTAGGGTTATATTGGAGAAAAGGAAATGCTACAGGAGCGCTTGCTTCCATTTTCGTTGGAGTAGGTTCATATATGTGTATTCATCTTTTCTATCCAAATCCGTTCGGTATACATACAGTTGTCTTCCCAATTTGTTTTGCGTTTATCGCTTATGTTATTGGAAGTATGAGTGCTGTAAAAAAAACAGTATAGGTTAGCTGAAGAACGTAGTCCTTATAAGACTGCGTTTTTTCGTATGAATTTGTTCTTTTTTATTCTGTATATCCACGTTTATTCATAAATTAATAACAACTGAGGGGATGGAGTTGAGGTCGATGAAAAAAGTGTTATTTTTAGGAGACCCAGGCATTGATGACTCTTTAGCAATTATGTATGGATTGTTGCATCCTAATATTGATATTGTTGGGGTAGTAACGGGATATGGAAATGTAACACAAGAAAAGGCGACAAGTAATGCCGCATATTTATTGCAAATGGCAGGACGGGAAGATATACCTGTTATTAATGGTGCGAAAATTCCTTTATCCGGAGATGTTACAACGTATTATCCAGAAATTCATGGGGCAGACGGTTTAGGGCCAATTAAACCTCCAAAAACTTTTTCGCCAAATATAAAGCCTTTTTGTGCATTTTTTGATCTTCTTGAAAAATATAAAGGGGAATTAATAATAGTCGATGCTGGTAGATCAACAACACTAGCGACGGCATTTATTTTAGAAAAGCCGATGATGAAGTATGTGAAAGAATATTATATAATGGGCGGTGCTTTCTTAATGCCTGGCAATGTAACACCAGTCGCAGAGGCGAATTTTCATGGTGATCCGATTGCGTCGCAATTAGTTATGCAAAATGCTAAAAATGTGACATTAGTACCACTTAACGTTACATCTGAAGCAATTATTACGCCGGAAATGGTAAAATATATTACGAAACACTCTAAAACGAGTTTTAATAAGTTAATCGAGCCGATATTTACGTATTATTATAAAGCTTATAGAAAGTTAAATCCGAAAATAAAAGGAAGCCCAGTACATGACGTCGTTACAATGATGGTTGCGGCAAATCCATCCCTTTTAGACTATGTATATCGTCGTGTCGATGTAGATACAGCTGGAATTGCAAAAGGAGAGAGTATTGCTGATTTTCGACCTCAACCTGATGCAAAAGCATTAAAAAATTGGGTGCGAATTGGTTGGTCGTTACATTATAAAAAGTTTCTTGAGGATTTTGTGAAATTTATGACGTAGACATAATAGGAGCATACAAGTTAAAATAATGGAGATGGTTATTTAAATGACCATCTCCATTATTTTGTTTTTTAATGATAAATAGAGAAGAGTTAGACAATAGGAGAGGAATTTTACTTGAAAAAAACTATAGTATGCGCAGTAATTGTGGGTATTTTTGTTTTGCTAATATCGGGTAACTTTTTAGTGAAAAAAGTGTGGAGTTCAAATAATGATGATGCACAGTATATTGCATCTTTTATTGAAGAACATAAAGATGAAAAAAATAGTGCGCTTCTAGTAAAGAGAAATGATAAAGTTGTTTATTCTGTAAACCCAAATGTTGTATTGCCAGTTGCTAGTACGATGAAATTAATTGTGGCGCTTGAATATACGAAACAAGTTACTGAAGGGAAAATTGATTCGTCTAGTTTCGTGTCGATTAACGATGTGAATCGCTATTATGTGCCGAATACAGATGGTGGTGCACAAGATAGATGGCAAAAGTATTTGGAGAAGACGGGCAAGATAACTGAAGGAGCGGTTTCTTTAGAAGAAGTGGCAAAAGGAATGGTTAAGTTTAGTTCGAATGCAAATGCTGAATACTTAATGGAATTGTTAGGATTAGATAACATCAATCGAAATTTACAAAGTTTATCACTTCCTGCACATCAACCACTATTTCCAATCGTTTCATCTTTGTATATCCCGGGATATTTGCATAAAGAATTACATGTTCCAAAATATAAAATAGAGAAAAAGTTAAAAGAAATGTCTCAAGAGCAATATCGTGAATATTCGATGATTATTCATGAACGCTTAAAGAAGAAGGGACCATTATTACAGAAGGAAATTCCGCTTTATTTAGAGGAACGTTACGACAAAATTTGGTCAGATAGATTACCAGCAGCTTCTGCAAATGATTATATGGTATTACTTCAAAAGGCAAACCATAAAGGTGGCTTGACAGAAGCTGAAGAAAAAGTGTGGGCAAATATCGTTGAAACAGACATGAGTGCTAAGAAATACCGTAAAACATTTAGACATGCTGGACAAAAGAATGGTTACACACCATGGACGGTTACAAAAGCGGTTTACGCTATGGATAAACGTGGAAACTGTACAGAAATTGTGTTTTTGGCGAACAATTTAAATGAAGACGATAGTGCAGAAATACGGAAACATTTAGCAAACTTACATTTCCAAGTGTTGCAAAGCGATAAGTATGATGCGACTTTTATTAAATAAACTCGGTGCAGAGAGCACCGAGTTTATTTTTATGTACAGGCACTTTTTTTCTATCTCTGGGTATGATGGGTAGTAATACTTAGGCGAGAGGGGAAAAGGTGATGAAACAGAGTAAGGAAGAGTTTATAAAGAGTGAAGGCGCTGATTTCCCTGGAAAAACATATGTGGATTGTGTATTACAACATGTATTTGATTTTCAACGAAATTACTTATTGAAAGATATGTTTCAAGTGCATAAAGCACACATTACGATGCTGACTGAAGAAAGTTTAATGAAAATAGAAGAAGCTAAAGTTATATTAAACGCACTTAGAAAAGTAGAGCGAATACCAAAAGGTAAATTGGTATATACAGAGCAGCATGAAGACCTCTTTTTTTTAATCGAACATTTAATTTCTCAAGAAGCGAAATGCGATTTTGTAAGTAATATGCATATTGGTAGAAGTAGAAATGATATGGGTGTAACGATGTATCGCATGAGTTTAAGGCGGTATATATTACGATTAATGGAACATCATTTGCTATTGCAAGAAAGTGTACTGCAACTTACTGATGATCATAAGGAAACGATCATGCCAGCTTATACACATACACAACCGGCACAGCCAACAACATTTGGTCATTATACTTTAGCAATTTACGATACGATGCAAAGAGATTTAGAACGAATGAAAAAAACGTACCAGCTTTTAAATCAGTCTCCAATGGGGGCAGCTGCACTCTCTACAACAAGTTTCCCGATTAAACGAGAACGAGTTGCTCATCTACTTGGATTTACAACTGTAATTGAGAACTCATATGATGCTGTTGCCGGAGCGGATTATTTATTAGAAGTTAGCTCGCTACTTATGGTAATGATGACGAATACGAGTAGATGGATTCATGACTTTTTGTTGTTAGCAACGAAAGAATATGACGGTATTACTGTTGCAAAGCCATATGTACAAATCAGTAGTATAATGCCGCAAAAACGAAATCCGGTTTCAATTGAACACGCTCGTGCAATTACGAGTAGTGCTTTAGGAGAATCATTTACAGTATTTCAAATGATTCATAATACACCATTTGGTGATATTGTCGATACGGAAGATGACTTGCAGCCATATTTATATAAAGGAATTGAAAAGGCAATTCGTGTTTTTTGTATGATGAATGCAGTGATCCGAACGATGAAAGTAGAAGAAGAAACGTTAAAAAGTCGTTCCTATAAACATGCAATAACGATAACGGATTTCGCCGATGTTTTAACAAAAAACTATGAAATTCCATTTCGGCATGCTCATCATGCAGCAAGTGCTATTGCAAATATGTCATTGGAGCAGAAAAAAGAACTACATGAATTACACTTCAAAGAGATAAATATGTACTTGCAAGAACATTTTAAAATAAATTTATTAGAAAAAGAGTGGAAAGAAATTATATCGCCAGAAGCTTTTATTCAAAAAAGAAATGTATACGGTGGACCGAGTAAAAAAGAAATGAATCGTATGATTAAAAATCGAAAAGAGTCATTTCGAAAAGAAGAAGATGTATTTGAAAAGGAAAGACAGAGAATTTTACAAGCTGAAAATGCTTTAAATACATTAGTTTTGAATATTATTGAATCGTAAAAGAGGGATTTAATGAATTAATCGCCAATACTTAATTAAAATATAAATAGAGAGAAGAGATTGTCGATGATTCAATTACATGTATATGAAGAGATTTTTCATTTTAAAGAAGATGTTACACCATTTCTAGAAAAGAATGAGCAGGAAAACAATCTCATATTAGGTGTATTACAAATGATCCAACAACCAATATTTATGGGGATAGCGAAACAAGGAGAAGAGATTGCGGTTGTATTTCTGCAAACAGAAGAGAAGAAACAAATCATTGTTGCAACTTCTGAAATTTCGGGAGTAGCTATTGAGGAACTTGCAAAAGAGTTAACGAAAGTATATCCAGATATTCCTGGATTGATCGGTAATAAGAAAATTGTACAGAAATTAGCGGAAGAGATTGCGGTATTAGAAAATAAGAAAATGAATGTTGCAATGGAGCAAGGGGTGTATGAGCTGAACAGAGTAAAGAAGAAGTGTAATGCGAACGGACTTTTCCGGGCGGTAAATAATGATGAATTACCATTAATAGAACAGTGGATATATCAATTTTGTGAAGACGTAAAGCTTCCTACTACGAAAGAAGAAGCAAAACAAACTGCGCATACATTAATAACTACAAATCGACTGTTTGGTTTGGAAGTAGATAGGAAACTTGTTTCTGTAGCTGCAAAAACGAGACCAACTAAAAATAATATAACAGTTAATTTCGTATACACGCCGAAAGAAGCAAGGAAAAAGGGATACGCATCTAATTGTGTAGCGGCACTTAGTCAACGTATGTTAGATGAAGGGTACAAGACGACTACGTTATATACTGATTTAGCGAATCCGATATCGAATAAAATTTATCAAGAAATTGGTTATGAGAAAATTGCGGAGTCTGTGCTTATATTTTTAGAGAAGTAAAACAAAAAGGTGTGCTATTTTAGCACACCTTTTTGTTATTCATCAATTCTAATAATCTCGCCTTGAGGGAAGTCCTCAGTTTCTAGTAAGTTACGAATAGCTTTCGCAACATATTCAGGTGATAATAGTTTTCCTTCTTCTTTTAATGCAATGAAGCGGTCCAAGTTTATGAAATCTTCTTTATTTGTTTCACGAATTTGTGATTGCATATTAGTATCAACAACACCAGGTGCAAAAGCGACGATTTTTACTGGATATTCTTTTTCTACTTCTTCAGTTGCTACGCACTGTGTAAACATATTTACACCAGCTTTCGTTGTACAATAAGCGCCCCAGCCAAAGTAAGGATTTTTTCCTGCACCAGATGAAATGTTAATAACGCGTTTATCTACTTTCCAGTCTTTTGTATGTTTCATAAATGTAGATGTAAGAATCATAGGTGCAAGTAAATTAATGTGAACGTTCGTAATGAATTGTTCGCTTTCAGCTTTTTCGATTGGCTTCATAGGTGCAACTGTACCCGCATTATTAATTAAATGAATAGAGAATACATTGTCTTTTTTAATAGATGAAATGATCTCTTTAAAGTTAGTTTCTAAGTTATGTACATCTTGAAGATCTAGGGAATGAAAAATGCAATTGCTGTTATATTGTTCTGCAAGTTTCGTAAGCTCTTTATTTTCTCTTCTAGAAATAGAGATGACAGTTGTATTTTTTTCTAATAATTGCGTAGCGATTGCCTCACCTAAACCTTGTGAAGTTCCTGTTATGATAACGTAGCGCATAGTTTTATAAACCCCTCTCATATGTGCGGAATTTTGTTGGACAACGTACATTGTATAGTTTGTCTACATTTTATAGTATAGAGCACTTTTTACTATAATTGAAATGAGATGATTGTGTGCCTTTTATAAATAGGTTTACGACAACAGTACCTGGTGCCGTCACGTTTACTGGGAATACGCTGGGACTTAGCCCTACATCACCTGCACCAGGTAATATTTTTGGTACACTTGCTGTGTTTACGACAGTAAATACAGCATTGCAAGTACCAGGGTTCCCAGCAGGGACAACAGATGAATGGCAATTGAATTCTTCAAGTGCAATTTTAAATCTTCCAGCGGGAAGCAGTGTATTATATGCAGAATTAGTTTGGGCTGGTACTTTCCGGACTGATACGGAAGATGTGTTACCATTTTTAAATGATAACATTACATTTACAACGCCAGCAGGGACGTTTTCTGTTACGCCAGATCCTGCTACCGCGCAGCAAGGTTCAGTAGGAAATCAGTTTTATTATGCTCGCTCTGCCAATGTAACGAATCTTGTTAGTGCAGGTGGGGCAGGCACATATACAACGGGTGCTGTGCCAGCTGCAAGAACTTCAGCGGACCCAACAATCAGTCGTTCAGCTGGATGGACGCTTGAGGTTGTGTATCAAAATGCAAGTTTACCACTTCGAAATTTGTCAGTATATGCAGGTCAAGAAATTATCGATGCTTCATCCCCACCAGTTGATGCTACAATTTCAGGTTTTGCTACGCCGGCAACAGGAGCTGTTACAGGAAGAGTGCTCGTAACTGCTCAAGAAGGTGATTCTAACATTGTTGGAGATCAACTTCGCTTTGGGCCGAATGCAAATGCTACAGTTGCATTATTCGGACCGAGAAATCCTGCGAATAATTTCTTTCAGTCACAAATTTGTAATGACAGTGGAAATTTAGATACGAGCGGCACGTTTGGAGATTTGAATCAGCCGTTAGGGGTAGCTTTGGCCGTCCGAAGACAGGGGTGGGATATTACGAATGTAGATGCCTCCTCATCTTTAGTAAACAGTCAAACATCAGCAACGGTTCGATTTGTTACAAATGGAGATGGATACGCTGCAGCTGGTTTTGGTGTTCAAATTGATGCAACAGGTCCAATTATTAATCCTGTTAAATCAGTTAATAGAACAGTCGCGGGGGTAGGGGATACTCTCACTTATACAATTACGGTCCCAAATACAGGAACAGGAAGTGCAGAAAACGTTGTATTACGTGATAGTATTCCGAACGGAACGACGTTTGTTGCAGGTAGTGTTACGGTAGGGGGAGTAACACAGCCGAATGCAAACCCTGCTAATGGAATTAATTTAGGCACAATCCCAAATAACACGCAAAGAATTGTTACATTTCAAGTTCGAATAACATCATTCCCGAATCTCAATCCTATTTTAAATCGTGCAATGGTGTCATATCAATTCCGTCCCTTCGTTGGTAGTCCTCCTATTACAAGTACGTCTTCTTCAAACACAGTACAAACGACAGTGAATCAAGCAACTATAAGTATGCAGAAATCTGTAGATTTACAGACGGCAACGCTTAATGATGTATTAACGTACACAGTTAATGTCACAAATAATGGAAACGTCACTGCGAACAATGTTATTTTTGTTGATAGTATCCCTGCTGGAACAACATTTGTCGCAAATAGCGTTACGGTAAATGGAGTAGCGCGTCCAGGAGCGAATCCAGCAAGTAGTATTAATCTTGGAAGTATTAATGCATCGCAAACGACTGTAGTGCGCTTTCAAGTACGAGTAACATCGAACCCTCTTGTCAATCCAATTCCAAACCGTGCGAGTGTAACATTTAACTTTACTCCAGTGCCTGGTCAACAACCAGTTTCAGGGCAAGCGACAAGTAATACTGTAGTTACGACAATTAATATAGCTGATATAACAACGAGAAAAACAGTGGATAAAGCTTTTGCAACGGTTAACGACGTTCTTACGTACACGGTAACAATTCAAAATACAGGAAATGTACTTGCAACGAACGTTATTTTTCAAGATCCGATCCCAATTGGAACGACATTTATCGCAAATAGTGTGACTGTGGATGGGGTTTCACAACCTGGGGTAAATCCAGCGACTGGGTTTACAGTAGCTAATATATCTCCTGGCGGAAGTAGGACTGTTACATTTCAAGTACGAGTAACATCTACACCATCGGGAGGTACGATTGCGAATCGCGGAAATGTATCTGCTAATTTCGTCGTTATTCCGAATCAGCCACCGATAACAATTAATAGACAAACGAATACAGTTGTGACACAAGTTAATACAGGCGGTTTAAATGTAATAAAAGAAGTAAATACAACGCAAGCGGCGGTAGGGGATACTTTAACGTACACAATTGCCGTCCAAAATACAGGGAACGTTCCGTTAACAAGTGTATTTTTCCAAGACCCTATTTCTTCTGCTGTTTCATTTGTTGCAAATTCTGTAACAATTAATGGAGTACAGCAAAATGGACTAAATCCGAATACAGGATTCTCTCTTCCGAATATTCCTGCGGCTCAAACGGTTGTAGTCACATTTGACGTAGTAATTGTACAGAATCCAGAAAATGAAGATATTTTAAATCAAGCAAATGTAACAGCAAGCTTTCAAGTGAATCCGAGTGAACCACCAGTAACAATCAATGTTCCGAGTAACATTGTGAATACAACTGTACAATCAGGGAACTTTGAAGTTGTGAAATCAGTGAATGCGGATGTTGCAACAGTAGGGGATATTTTAGTATATACAATAGAAGTCATAAATGCAGGTAGTGTACCAGCTACGAATGTATTTTTCCAAGATTCAATTCCCCAAGGGACATTATTTATTGAAAATAGTGTAGTTGTGAATGGTGTTTTACAAGAAGGGGCAGATCCAGAACTTGGATTCCCATTAAATAATTTGCCTACTGGCGCCAGTGTTATTGTTACATTTGAAGTATTAATTGATGAAATTCCCCAAGGAAATAATGTTGTAAATAATGCGAATGTAACTGGAGATTTCCTTGTAAATCCAACAGAGCCACCGATTACTGTAACAGTACCAAGTAATACTGTTATGACGATCGTGAATTCTTCAGGGTTAAATGTAATGAAAAGTGTAAGTGCTACTGAAGCCGGTGTAGGAGATACGTTAACGTATACAGTTCGTATACAAAATAGTGGAACGGTGACAGCGACAAATGTATCATTCCTTGATCCGATTCCAGTTGGAACCACTTTTGTAGCGAATAGTGTAACAATAAACGGGACACCTCAACCAGGTTTAAACCCGACAACTGGATTTCCACTTGCTAATATTCCAGTAGGAGGTACGGTGACGGTCACTTTTCAAGTGACAATCACGAGTGTACCACCAAATAGAGTTCTTCCGAATAATGCGAATGTCACTGCTGATTTCCAGGTAAGTCCTCTCCAGCCACCAATTACAATTGTAACGATTAGTAATATTGTTGTGACGCGAGTGAATGTAGGATCACTTAATGTAATGAAGAGTGTAAATACACCACAAGCCGGTGTAGGAGATACGTTAACGTATACGATTCTTATTCAAAATACAGGAACTGTTCCTGCAACGAATATTGTTTTTCAAGATCCAATTCCGTCTGGTACTGCCTTTGTAGCAAATAGTGTGACGATAAATGGAGTCGTACAGCAAGGCGCGGATCCTATGCTAGGTTTCCCGGTACCAAATATTCCGGTCGGGCAAACGGCTACGATTACGTTTCAAGTTACAGTGACGAGTGTTCCGAGCGGTGGAAATATAAGAAACCAATCGAACGTTACTGCAAGTTTTCTTATAAATCCAGCAAACCCTCCAATAACGACTGTTACAAATAGTAATTTTGTAGTGACGCAAGTAAACACAGCACAGTTAAATATACAAAAATCTTCATCTGTACAACAAGCATCACTTGGAGAAACTTACACGTATTCTGTTGTCATTCGAAATAACGGTACAGTAACAGCAACGAATGTCTCTTTCCTTGATTCAATTGCTTTAGAAACAACTTTTGTAGCAAATAGTGTAACGATAAATGGAACGCCACAACCTGGATTTGACCCAAATGTTGGTTTCCCGCTTCCTAATATTGCAGCTGGAACATCATTGACAGTAACGTTCCAAGTTACGGTAGTTGCACCGTCTACACGTGGAGCAGTATTAAATACAGCATCTGCTACAGCCACTTTCTTATTAAATCCTTTACAGCCACCTGTAACAACAACGAATTCAAGTAATACAACGGTAGTTACAATACCGTTACCTCCTCCTGGTGAAGTAACTGCAACAAAAACAGTTGATGTTGCAACTGGGGCCGTTGGGGATGTATTAACGTATACTGTGCTCATTTCAAACGTAGGAATTATCCCTGTTACAGATGTGTTCTTCCAAGATGTCATACCAGAAGGAACGACGTTTGTTGACAATAGTGTAACGATAGGTGGAGTGCAGCAACTTGGTTTAAATCCAGAAATAGGATTTACAGTTACTCCATTATTAATCGCTGGTGGAAGTATTGAGGTCACATTCCAAGTGACGATTACAGAAATTCCAGATAATGAAGTCATATTAAATGATGCAGATGTTACATTTACTTCACAACCAAATCCGCAGGAACCACCGATTACGGAAACGATATTAACAAATTTAGTCGTTACGACAATTAATATAGCGTTTATTTTTCCATTGAAACTAGTAGATAAAGAAGTAGCGACGGTAGGAGAAATATTAACGTATGATGTATTGATTTTTAATTTCGGAACAGTGCCAGCGACGAATGTTCAATTTATCGATACTACTTCCGCGGGTGTAGCATTTGTACCAGGAAGTGTGAGCATAAACGGGGTACCAGCACCAGGATTAGATCCTTTCATTGGTTTTACAGTTCCAGATATACCAGTCGATGATTTTGTACTTGTCACATATCAGGAAGTGGTTACAAGCATACCAGAAGGTGGAACGATTGTTAATTTTGTAGACGTTACAGCTACATTTGCTGTAAGTGAAACAGAACCGCCTATTACGGAAACAACGACAAGTAATACGACATTAACAGAAATCAATGAGCCTGGTTTGAATGTTTTAAAATCAGTGAGTCAGCCGGTTGTTGCAGTAGGCGATACAATCACATATACAACAGTAGTTCAAAATACAGGAACAGTGCCAGCAACGAATGTTCAATATAGTGATGTATTACCTTCCTCTATAGCATTCGTGCCGAACAGTGTAACGATAGATGGTGTGTTACAACCTGGATTCAATCCGAATAACGGATTCCCGCTTCCAGATATAAATCCAGGTGAAAGTGTAGAAGTCATCTTCCAAGTAACCGTTGTTAGTGCGCCATCAAACGGAACAATTGCCAATACGGCAAATGTAACTGGAAGTTTTGTATTAGTACCAGGAGAACCACCAGTTATAGTAACAGAGCCGAGCAATACAACACTTACAACTGTAAATAGAGGGCAATTTAATGTTATTAAACAAGTAAATAGGGTTGCTACTCTCGTTGGAGATATATTAACGTATACGGTTCAAATAACGAATACAGGAACAGTAACAGCTAATGCTGTTCAGTTTGTTGATACCATTTCAGCAGGGGCGTCATTTGTACCAAATAGTGTAACGATAAATGGAGCCTCGCAACCAAACTTAAATCCAATTACTGGATTTGGAGTTGGAGATATACCGGTAGGTGAAACAGTTATAGTGACGTTTCAAGCGACAGTTACAAACATCCCGTCATCAGGAACAATTACGAACGTTGCAAATATAACAGGAAGCTTTACTTTAGTGCCAGGAGAACCACCAGTTGTAGTAACAGAGCCGAGTAATACGACGATAACTAGAGTGAATAGAGGACGATTCAGCGTTATAAAATCTATAAATAAAGAAGCGACACGATTAGGAGATACGTTAACGTATAGTGTGCAAGTTACAAATACGGGAACGGTAACAGCAACGAATGTTCAGTTTATCGATGTTCCATCACCTAGTTTAGAATTCGTTCCTGGAAGTGTACAAATAAATGGGATTCCGCAAGTAGGTTTAGATCCATTTGTAGGCTTTGCATTGCCTGATCTTGCAGTAGGGGATAGTGTATTAATTACATTTGAAGTAAATGTAATCGCAGTTCCGCCTTCTAGTAGCATTATGAATACAGCAAGAGTAACGGGTGATTTTGAATTGATTCCAGGAGAACCTCCGTCTACAATTACAAATTCAAGTAATACGACGGTTACGCCGGTAAATAGAGGCAGCTTAGATATGCTAAAAGAAGTAGACCATTCAGTTGTTGGTGTAGGAGAAACGGTAACGTATACTGTTCGTATATTAAATACTGGTACTGCTGATGCAATGAATGTTCAATTTATCGATGTGCTATCTCAGGAAGCTGATTTCGTTCCAAATAGTGTAACGATAAATGGGGTTCCGCAACCGGGGTTAAATCCGCAGATTGGATTTACGATACCTGATATACCAATTGGTGAGACGGCACTTGTAACATATGAAGCTACGATTACAAGTTTTCCGGATGGTGGAACAGTAGTAAACGTTGCTGGAGCGTTAGCAGAATATATTTTAGTACCAGGAGAGCCGCCAGTTACAGTGATGGACACGAGCAATACAGTTATTGTAACGGTAAATACTGCAATCTTATTTGTTGCAAAAGGAGCAAACTTTGAAGTAGCAATGATAGGGGATGTTGTCACTTACGGAATCGCTGTTATAAATGATAGTACAGTTCCTGTGACCAATATTGTGTTAACAGATATCATTGATCCGAATACGCTATTTATAAATGGTACGGTAACGGTAAATGATGTACCTCTTCCATTTGCTAATCCGAATACTGGTATTCCGTTAGGTGATTTTCAGCCAAATGATGCAGCAATTATTAATTTCCAAGTTGTAATAACAGGAGGGCAAGTAAATAATTTAGTTACAAATACCGCTACAGCGAATGGGCTCGCAACTGTAAATCCGAATGAGCCGCCAGTAGTAGTTGAAGGTGATAGTAATACAGTTGTTATCCCGTTTATTCCTCAAAATGTCTCAACGACAGTCGTAAAAACGGCAGATTTACAGGTAGCAACAATTGGAGATGTCATTACGTTTACGACAGTCATCACAAATACGGGTGATACTGTAATGCAAAATATTCGTTTTCAAGATATGTTAGATAGTAGTGTTCGATTTGTTCCTGGAAGTGTAACGGTTGATAATACGCCAGTGCCGAATGTAAGCCCGGCAGTAGGGTTTCTTATCGGAAGTTTAAATCCTGGTGAAGCAAGGACAGTTTCGTTCCAAGTAGCAGTACAGAGCGCGCCAAATGGTTCAGGAAATTATATAAATCAAGCGAGTATTCGTTTTGAACATCAAGTAGGCACAGTATTGCCACCTGTTACACAAATAGTAGAAAGTAACATAGTTGTTATTCCATTTGTTCCAACGATTGAACAAATTTGCGAAACAAACTTTAATTGCTTAGATAAGATTCCATTTCAATGTTCTCCGTGTAATCATTTGCATGGACATAAAAAATAAAAACAGAAAGAGCATCCTGAAAAATAATTGGATGCTCTTTTTGTTTTAATCATATAGATTCATTTTCAGGCGAGGTGAAAAATTCGTCGATTTTGTCGGAGAGTAGTAATGGAATGGCTCCTTTTATAACAGAAATGTCCCAGTCCCACCATGCGAGATTCTCTAGTTTGTCAATCGTTTCTTGTGGGAAACGATATCGAACAAATTTTGCAGGATTACCAGCTACAATTGCATACGGGGGTACGTCTTTTGTAACAACGCTCCTGGCGCCGATAATGGCCCCGTTACCAATTGTAACACCAGATAAAATACAGGATTGATAACCAATCCATACATCATTGCCGACTACGATATCACCTTTTGAAGAAGGGTGACCAGTAATATGTGCTCCTTCATCAAAAAGTGCATTAAATGGATAAGTCGTTATCCAGTCTGCGCGATGTTCACCGCCAAGTATGAAAACGACTTCTTCTGCTAATGAACAAAACTTACCTATTTTTAATTTTGTTTCATCGTTCCAAGAAAAAATGGTTGGCCCTACTTTACTATAAGTATAATCACCAATATCATATTTATTATATTCAGGTTTTTGATTTAAATATAACATGCTTCTTCAGCCTCCTTTCTCAATTAAGCGATACGTATGGAATATTATATGCAAGATGTAGTAATGTGAACTGTATTAATAGGTGAAATGAACAAAAGGGAGTGGGATATATGCGATACGAAATGGGTTTATATAATAAACCGTTTCAGTCAATTCAATCAGGGAAAAAAGTATATGAAGTACGCCTATACGATAAAAAACGTCAACTAATAAACAAAGACGATGAAATCGTATTTACGAATCTTACGACAACAGAAATGATGACGGTAAAAGTAACGGAAATAAAGCGATACGAGAGCTTTAAATCTATGTATGAACAAATTGATAAAAAATTATTGGATTGTGAAAATGATAGTTTAGAGGAAATGTTAGAAAGTACATACAAAATATATACGAAAGAACAAGAAAAAGAGTGGGGAACAGTTGCGATTCGTATTGAGGTAATAAAATGATAAGAAATCGCGGGGCGGCCATCATTGTACAGGAAGGAAAAATCGCTCTTATAAAACGTATTCGAGAAGAGGAAACATATTATGTTTTTCCTGGCGGAGGGATTGAGGAAGGTGAAACGCCTGAAGAAGCAACGAAAAGAGAGGTATACGAAGAATTAGGGGTATATATACAAGTGGAGCACCTTATTGCAAAGTTAAAATATAAAGGAAATGAATATTATTATGGCGCCTATATTACAGGCGGAGTGTTCGGAAGCGGAACAGGTGAGGAATTTCAGCGGGAAGGTAGAGGGAGTTATATTCCGTTATGGCTACCGATAAACGAGTTGGAAAAAGTGAATATAAAACCTTATGAAGTGGTCGGAAATATATTTAATTATTATAAAATATAACGTCTGACAACATACAAAAAAAACCATTGACATAGGCTTCTGATTTAAGTATTGTATTCGAGTATGTTTATAATCAGGAGGTTTATATGAGCAATCAAACTACTACACATCATGTGAAAATGACAACAGCGGATCCATCTGGAATTGGTCTATTTGGATTAGCGATGGTAACACTTGTAGCATCATCTCAAAAGTTAGGCTTAACAGATGGCGTTTCACTTGTATTACCATGGGCAATCTTTTTAGGAGGATTTGCACAAATCTTTGCTTGCATTCACGATGCAAAGCATAACAATACATTCGGTACGACAGCATTTGGTGCGTACGGCCTATTTTGGTTAGGTGTTGGAATGACTTGGTTAATTCAACTTGGAGTATTTGGCGAAAAATTAGCACAAGTTGCAGATTCAAAACAGCTTGGTGTAGCCTTTATCGGATATTTGATTTTCACAATCTTTATGACGATTGGTGCAATGGAAACACATAAAGTATTATTTATGATCTTCGTCCTTATTGATTTCTTATTTATTGGTCTTTCATTAAGTACTTTAGGTGTTATGCCGCACGCAATGCATAATTTAGCAGCATATTCTGAACTTCTTATTTCATTATTATCTTTCTATGGTTCAGCAGCAGCAGTGTTAAACACACACTTCGGAAAAGTTGTTTTACCAGTAGGGAAGCCTTTTGGTATTTTTAAAAAGTAATAAAAAAGCACAGATGATTGTATAGTCATCTGTGCTTTTTTTATTTATTCCTCTATTTGTGGGCTGTCTGAAAAATCCTGATTGGTGAGGACTCATTAAAGTTTCACTTTATTTGAAATAAGTAATGTGAAATGTAAATAAAAGTAGAAAAAATCAATTGAAATTGATTCTCATTATTAATATAATGAGAATGAGAATCATTTATTGTTAGAGGGGGATGCCAAAGTGGCAAAAATTTTAATAGCTTATGCAAGTATGTCAGGAAATACAGAGAGTATTGCTGATTTAATTAAAGTTAGTTTAGATGCTTTTGATCATGAAGTAGTGTTGCAAGAGATGGAAGGCATGGATGCTGAAGAATTATTAGCTTATGATGGAATCATTTTAGGATCTTATACGTGGGGCGATGGTGAATTACCATTTGAAGCAGAAGATTTTCATGAGGACTTAGAAAATATAGATTTAGCTGGGAAAAAGGTAGCGGTATTCGGATCAGGTGATACGGCGTATGAACTGTTTTGTGAAGCGGTAACGATATTTGAAGAACGCCTTGTAGAACGAGGTGCAGAGCTTGTACAAGAAGGGCTGAAAATTGAATTAGCTCCAGAAGATCAAGAGGATGTTGAAAAATGCAGTAATTTTGCAATTGCATTTGCTGAGAAGTTCTAAGAATGGGAGTGTCAACGTGGAGACGATGTTAAGTGCAACTGCTATTACAAAGTTAAGAGATGGAAAACTGTTGTTAGCTACTACATATAATGGCTTATTTGTTGAACAAGACGGAGAATGGAAACGAATTTTAAATGGTTTTCAAAAACGAATTAGGGATTTACATAGCGAAGATAATGTAGTTTATGGTGTAGGTGACGAAGGGATTTTTATTCGTAGTATGAATAGTGGAGAGAACTGGACAATTCAGCGTTTTCCAACAAAAGCAACAAGTTGGAATGTATGTAGCAATGTACAAGGAACTGTTGTTGCTCATGGAGAAAAAACGCTGTATCTTTCTAATAATTTCGGTTCGACATGGGAGACTATTCATCCGTTTCTTGAGTATGGCAGTGCGGCACCGTCTATTCGATCATTATTTTTATATAAACATTACTTATTTATTGGTACGAAAATACATGCTAAGTATGGTGGTGTTTGGCTCTTTGATTTGAAGACACGTAAATTAAAGAGGATTAAAATTACGATGAATCAAATGATCTCTGCGTTGACTTTACACAATTCTTATTTAGTAGCGGCAAGTGGATCGTGCAAGGGAGTTAGCGGGAATATTTCTTATTGTAAAATAGATGACAGTATTGCGAGTGAAAAAATATATTGGCATACATGTCAAAGTGAGCAGAAAGCAAGTAGTTATTTAGACTTAAGTGTAGACCAACATGTCTTATATACAACTTCAACACAAAATAAGGCGGGTATTAGTAGTGTGTGCCGTGTACTTCTTGACGAAGGTATTGTTACAGTATGTGATTCAGTTAAAGGGCACGGATGGCGCATTGTTAATCAAAAAGATGGTTATGTAGTAGCTGGATCAGGTGAATTAAAAGCAATGCAGTGGGAACAAAAAATAATTTAAGAAAAAACTTTACTTTTATTATATTGATATGATATAGTATGTTTAAACCATTTTACTTTTAATAATATAGAGATTTAAATGAGCTGTAACTTCCGAGGAGGATAGCAATGTTAAATCTCCTCAGGGGTTGCAGTTTTTTAATATCTGGCTTATTATTGTAAGGTGGTTGAAAATGAATATGTACATATAGGTACATTGTAGGAGGATTTTTTTCATGCAAAACGGTAAAGTAAAATGGTTTAACTCAGAAAAAGGTTTCGGTTTCATCGAAGTTGAAGGCGGAGAAGACGTATTCGTTCATTTCTCAGCTATCCAAGGCGAAGGCTTCAAAACTTTAGAAGAAGGTCAAGAAGTTACTTTCGAAGTAGAACAAGGTAACCGTGGACCTCAAGCTACTAACGTAAACAAGAAGTAATTTTTGAAAAAAGAAGGGCTCGCCCTTCTTTTTTTTTGCATTTTTATAGATGTCCTCCTACTTACATATCATAATAAGACTGAATTTTCATTTATTTATTCGAAGGATTTTTGTATAAAGTACATGAATAAATAAATACTGAAAATAGAGTGTTTGTGTGAAAAAGGAATTTAGAAAGAGGTAAATAAATTGAAAAACGCTACACATTTCATTGTGTTTGATATTGAGAGGAATTTCAGACCGTATAAATCAGAAGATCCGTCAGAAATAGTTGATATCGGAGCTGTAAAAATAGAAATAGGTACAATGAAGATAATTGAAGAATTTTCGGAGTTAGTAAAACCAAGTGCACGATTAACTCGTCATACAACAAAATTAACCGGTATTACGAAGAAAGATTTAATGGCTGTAGACAAATTCCCTCAAATTATAGAGAAATTTATTCAGTTTATCGGAGAAGATTCTATATTTGTTTCATGGGGAAAAGAAGATTATCGCTTTCTATCTCATGATTGTACATTACATGGTGTTGAATGCCCCATTATAGAAAAAGAAAGTAGAATTGATTTGCAAAAATTTGTTTTCCAAGCATATGAGGAATTGTTTGAACATACGCCAAGTTTACAATTTGCGGTAGAACAGCTCGCTTTAACGTGGGAAGGGAAACAGCACCGTGCTTTAGCAGATGCCGAAAATACAGCAAATATACTTCTTAAAGTGTATAGCGAGAGAGATATTAATAAGCGATACAAAAGACATGGTGAACTTGAACTTGTAAAAAACGGAAAACTAACAGAAAAAGCGAAAAAAAAGATGCGGAAATGGGTGTTTAAAGAACTAAAGAAAAATACAGAACGCCCTTTTGAATGGAGTACATTTGAAAGTAGTGACACGTGGGAAAGTATAACGGAAAGATATTATATAAGTGAAAATACAGTAGAACTCCTGAAAAAACATTTTCGTACGGCAGTGAGAAAAGCGGAACGACAGATTAGGTATTTGGCTGAGATGGAGGAGAATGTAGAGGTTAAATGACATTCTCCTCTATTTCTAGCTACATAAATTTAACATCATTATACTGATGGATGAATAAAGTATTCATATTAAATAGGAATTGATTTGTTGTGATTGGGCCATTATAATTGCTTTGAAAATTAAGGGGTGGTAAGAATTTTTAAATACATTCATAAAATTAGAGCCCATAGAAATGAAAGAGGGTAGAGTTAAATGGAAGCAATCTTTAACATTGTAACAGTTTTAGTTTTGGGGATAATATTTGCCACGCTATCAGCAGTAATTATACTTCCTTTCATAGCAAAGAAGAAGAATTGGAAAAAGCTTAATATATCTTTAAAGCGTGGTGTATTAAAGGTTAAAATCGAAGAGTAAAATATGAGTTTTATACAAGGGAGGTGTGATAGTGATAGACTTGGATATTAAAGATGTCACCGTACAGATGGAATTAAACGGTGTCTTTTGGAATGAGGATGGGGTTGCTGAAATGACGGTGACTACAAAAGCTGAGTATTCTCTTCTTCTTCGTTTAGTAGTTGACTTAAAAAGTAAAACTATTAGGGCGACAAGTGCCGACATAGTAAATGGATTCTGCCCTCTGTGCAAACAGAAAAAGGACAAATGTAGTGAACTTAATGACCTACAAAACAAAATGGGAATTTTAGAAGAAGCCTACGATTGGGTGAGAGAGCATCCGGAATATCGTTTTCAATTATCTTTTTACGAGTATAATAAATTTGAGGTAGTGAAGTGAAGTTTTCATTTTACCAACATACATAGTGACTACTCTAATGGAAATACGCTTGTACAACAAGGAAGGAATTTACTGGATTCTGCAACAAGTGTTATCTTGGATTGAAAATAAATATTTTTGTTATAAAGCAGAAAAAATGATTCTTAGTAGAATCGGTTTTTTATATAACTATAAAATATGTCCATAATAAAAGAGCGCTTATTAAAAGCGCTCGGTAAAAATAGTTATATGGAAGGATTTATTCAATCCCGTTCGGATCATAAGAATATTGCTGCTTATTCTCAATCCGCTCAATCACATCTTGCAACTCATCCGGCTTCAGGAATTCAATAGGAGAGAAGCCTTTCTCAAACGTAAGTGTATCAGCCTCAATCATTAATACGTATCGGTCATTTACCTTCGCAATATGTATTTGATCCCCGAAATCAGCAAGTAACGCCTTCACAGAGATATGATCTGCTTTTAGTTTTAATTCCACTTCAGGAGCGTGCTCGACGATTTGGGCAGTTGCTTCCATTACTTCTTCGGTTGAAAATTGTTCCATAATTTCGCGTTTCGGACTGGCAGCCCATACTTCCATCGCTTGGTCGAATTGTTCGCGTTCTTCCGTACCTTCTTCAAATACATCTTCAATTTGGTCGTATACCATGTCCATTACTTGTGTTTTCATAATTTCAGGCATAGAGCGTTCATATTCGACGAATTTTAAGAAGTCTTCAAAGTAGCGGGCATGTGATGCTTGGTGTATTTTTAGTTCGCCTACTTCAACCATACCTTCTTCAGGCATGTATGGATACTGGATAGATTTCATATTCTTTGTTGTGATGGCCATTTCAACGTTACGAATCAGTGTGGATTCATCAGAAATAGAAGCAACCTTTGGTTCGAAGTCGCATTTCATTACGAATACGAATGGGTCATCAAAGTATTTGCGTAGTTTTGCCTGAGCAATTAAAAATACACCACCGCGTACAGCGCTTGTGTCAAGATATGTATAAACGAGAGGTTCGCTCATATCTTTAAAGTTGTCCTTTGTTTCTGCAAAGCGAATACGATTAAAAAGGTTGTAATGAGGGTTTGAATCAAGTTCGTGCCCCTCCTCTACAATAAAGCGACCAATTTTTGTTGGGGCTTGTTCTGTTTTTGCATGACGTTCTACTTTTCGCTTCGATATTTTTAATAACTCACCATTCAAAAATTCTTTTAAGGAGCTATCTTCATATTCTTCAGCGTCTAAAGTTTGAAAATGTTTGTAGCGTTTATCAACTGCTTCACCTTTTCCTTCTACTTGTACAACATAAAAGGAAAGATAATTTATTTCAAAATCCATATTTATCACCTTGTTTCATTTCATTAACTCTTATCAGTATAGAGATGGAAAAAACTTTCGTCAATTTATATAAGGAAGGGGGAGCCCCTTCCTTATATAATTTTTATTTTCTCGATTAAAATCCGTCTTCTAATGCTGCGAATGGAATGTTTAGTCTGTTTTCTACTGTACGTAAACGTTGGTTTAAGCGGTTTAGTCTACGTGTATGGCGCTCAACTGTATTTTCTAGTTGACGTACTCTTTGTTCAAGCTCATTTACGCGTCTTTCTAATTGACGATTTCCAGTGCCAGGAAAAGAGATTGGAAGTTGGAATTGTCTATTTTGGTCATATGGATTCGTTTGCTCTGCTTGATCTATATAAGATTGATATTGTGCTTGTAAGTCATACTGTGGTTGTTGGTACGCATATTGATTATATGGATCATATGGATTGTAGGGATACATAATAACATCCTCCATTTCTTTAAAATAGGTTGAATTCACCATAATGTATGTGCAAAAGCGGAGCGGTGGCACGGCAAATACCTATTTATGTTGACGAGATTTCTCTTTATTCCGCATTAACGGGCAGTAAGACCCCACTGATTAAAGTTTCACTTTATAAAAAATAGCTTGAGGGTTTTTGATTTGTATTTCTTTTGTCTGATGGTATATACTGGATAAAAGAGAGAGTTTACATAAAAGTTACAATTCTATCAAACTCAAACTTTTATGTAAATATGTATAGACATTTATAAAAGAAAAGAGTAATTTATATAGAGTGAAAAATAACTTGTAACATTTTATAAACATATTGTAAAATGATTGTAACAAAACATACATAAAAATGAAATAAATACATAATAGTGATGTTGGGGAAAGGGAGAGAGTATATTGTTCCGTAAAGTAAAGGGTATATTAGTTGGGGTGTTATGTGTAGCTGTAGTGAGTGGCTGTGGTGCAAAAGTAAGTGATGTTGCATTGGTAAGTGATATTGGTGGGCACACTGTAGAGGCTAAAGCAGAAGTGCAAGATACTATTAGTTTAGTTGATGGTCGAACTGGTACTGAAGTGAAAAAATTAGATTTATCTGGTTTAGGCTATTTTGAAGATGAAGCGAAATTTAAAAAGTCTGTAACAAAGGTTGTTGGTGAGGTTGGAAAAAGCGTCGACAAAAAAATGGTTCCTTCACGTATAGCACCTGATGGAAGTTGGCAAGAAGGAAAACCTTCTTATGAATTAATGGAAAAAGAATTAGTAGATAAATTGTTAAACGTTGGTATGTGGGATGCTACGTATCAGTTGCCGATTGTGGAGAAAAAACCAGTCGCAACATTAAGTGATGCGCAAGGAAATGGTACGGTAATTGGTAGATATGAAACGAACTTAGGTGGTTCAACAGGTGGCCGTATTGAGAATATTCGTTTGTCAGCAGCGAGCATAAATGGAGTTGTGTTAGCAAAAGGAGACCGTTTCTCTTTTAATTCATTAATCGGTGATACGACACCAGATAAAGGATATCAATTAGGGAAAGAAATAGTTGATGGTAAATTAGTAGATGGATATGGCGGTGGTGTTTGTCAAACATCTTCAACTTTATACAATGCAGCAGATCAAGCTGGCCTGAAAATGGTGGAGAGAACTACACATTCTAAAACGGTAGGTTATGTTCCACAAGGAAGAGATGCTACAATTGCATATCCATATTTAGATTTAGTATTTGAAAATACGAATGATGCACCTGTGAAGCTTTATATGGGCATTCAGGGTGGAAAGCTAGTTGCTGAAGTACATAAAATGAGATAAGAGTTATAAAGCCACCTTTTCTAAAAGTTAGAAAAGGTGGCTTTTTTATTATGAAAATAAAAATGTATGTAAATTCTGACTTTTCTTATTTACATAGGATGATTTTAGTTGTATCCTTCATAGTAACGGTTATATGTAATGGGAAAATATAGGGATAAGGAGATGAAGTTATTCATGGTACAAATTCATCCGAAAACACGTATTGGTCATGTTGAATTTAAAGTGAAAGATTTAGAGCGTCAAATTGCTTTTTATGAGAATGTTGTAGGATTAGAGGTAATTAAGCAAGAGGGGAATAAAGCATATTTATCTGGAAAAGGTGGAAAGAACGCGTTACTTGTTCTTGAAAAGTTAGAGGACGGGGTACTGCAAGAACCGCGTACGACTGGTATATATCATGTAGCCTTTTTAGTTCCGACTCGTGAAGCTTTTGCTTCTGCGCTATTTGGGGTTCTTCGTAATAAGAATGTAATTGACAGCCCGGCTGAGCAAGAAGGGCGTTATACGTATTCAAATGAAATTTTACCAATTTCAAGGTTTAATAGTGCAAGTGATCATACATATAGCGAAGCTTTTTATTTGCAAGATTTAGAGGGGAATGGTATTGAAATTTATGCAGACCGTCCGCGCGATCGATGGGGAGAAGGGCCAGGAGGAAGTACACCACTTGATTTAAAAGAATTGGCAACATTCGTTGATTATGAGTTTGATGGTTTGCCTGCTAATACTGTCGTTGGGCACGTACATTTAAGAATAGCTGATGTAGAGAAATCACATGAATTTTATGTGAAAACAGTAGGTTTTGAAGTACAACAGCGTGAAGAGGATTGCTTATTTATTTCAGCAGGGGGATATCATCACCATATTGGTGCAAATACGTGGAACGGAGTAAACAATCCACACCCGCCAGTACATGCAACTGGACTAAAGGTGTATACGATTGTACTACCGCATAAAGAAGCATTAGATGAAGTGAAAGAAAGATTAATAGAAAAACAACATGAAATAAATGAAACTACAAATGGGTTTGCGGTAGTAGATCCAAGTGGTATTACAGTGCAGTTTGAAATAGAAGCAGTGTAAAATAAGCGAGAAAGTGTATAATCACTTTCTCGCTTATTTTTGATCATTCATAGCTCAATCCAATATCTTCTTACTATATTCCCATCTTCCTCAGTGAAATCATCATCACGAATCCCGCCGTTATGTAAAATCGTTTTTTCAGAAGCGGTATTTACTGCGTCGCAAACGACAAGTACTTTCGTGATGTCTAATTCCTTCGTTTTTTCTAATGATAATGCTAGTAACTTCGTAGCATAACCTTTTCTTCTTTCAGAAGGGCGAATGCCATAACCGATATGACCGCCAGCGTTAAATAGATGTTCAGTTAAACTATGACGTATATTAACAGCTCCCACAATTTTATTTTCATCTGTAACAAGCCAATATGTAGAGTCTGGTACCCAAGTTTCAGGGATATTTATTCCGTTATGCGCATCGAGAAGTTCTTGAACCATAGCTGGGAAGTTGGCAGGATTTTTTGTGATAACCCACGGGATCATTGTTTCACCGCTATCTTTCCATTCGTTATAGAAATCTAAGTATTCTTCTTGTAAATCAGTAGTAGGTGTAAGTAACGAGACGTTCATTGTTAGTAAGCTCCTTTAGTTATGTAGTTTTTATAAAAAATTATGACACAAAGTGAAAGCGTTTTCTAAACTTTCTCAACCTAATTTCATGTAATTCACCTTTGTTTTTTTAGAAAATTAGTGGAGGTTTAAAATTAGAAGTTATTTATTTTATGTTAATATTTAAAATATTAACATAAAACGGTCGGAGTATTAAGTTTATTTTAGTGGTATTCTTTCGTATCGATAAATGGATGTTTGTGATAATTTTTGTTTTATCTATCTATAATGAATGAAAGGGGGAAGTGCCCGTGAGTGTAGATTTTGATTTTATTATACGAATCGGTGTTGCTGGCTTGTTAGGAGCAATGATTGGTATTGAAAGAGAAATTCGATCGAAAGAAGCTGGATTAAAGACTCATTTCCTCGTAGCGGTAGGAAGTGCGTTAATAATGGTTGTTTCGAAATATGCCTTTTCAGATATTGTGTATGAAGAGCATATGTCTCTAGACCCAAGTCGGATTGCAGCACAAGTCGTTAGTGGAGTTGGCTTTTTAGGTGCAGGCACAATTATTATTCAAAAACAGGCGGTGAAAGGATTAACGACCGCGGCTGGTTTATGGGCTACTGCCGGCATAGGATTAGCAATTGGAGCGGGAATGTATGTAGTAGGCATTGGAGCGACGATTCTCGTTTTAATTGGTTTAGAAATTGTAAGTCGTATTTTTAAGGTACAATTTTTATTTCCACAAAATATAACAGTGCAAATGTTTGTAAATAAACATGAAGCGATACAACAAATATTAGAAACACTACAAGTGAAAGGCATCCCAATACTCTCATATGAGGTGGAAGCTTCACAGCAAGGTACAGAAACTGTTTATAAGGTAGGGATGCAACTGAAAAATATATCGTCAGAAGAAAAGAATGAGTTTATTCAGCATATGCAAACATTACCGGAAGTTACGTTTATAAAGTTAAAATCATAGTGTTGAAAACGAGGATAGATGTAGCAGGAATTTTGCTATTATCTATCTTTTTTGATATAAAATGCACGGAAAGTCAAGCGTTAACTTTACATGAAATGAATATATGTGTGAACGTTACCTTATTTTTTCTCAATACAGGACAAAAAGTAAAAATAGTAAAATAATGGAGCGGGACACTAAAAATGTAAGGTAGGGGAGAGTATGAAAGGCTATTCAAAGAAAATGTTAGTAGGGGTAAGTTTTGCTAGTTTAATGTTAGGGAGTTTTCAAGGGGGCAGTTTGGCAGAAGATACTAAGGGAGAGCAAGTTTCTTATCGAAATGTGCTCAAAATGGAGCCAGTCGGTGTACAACTACCAGTACAAGAATTAGCTCATTCATCGAAAGTGCTCGAAAGCAAGTCTTTTGAGAAAAGGCTACAATTTGCCGATTTATCACAAAGACCACCTGAGGTGAAAAAAGAAAGTAAGCAATTAGCTGTAGCGAAAACTTATACAATTGCTGAATTAAATCAATTAAGCAATCAGCAGTTAGTAGATTTACTTGTAACAATTGATTGGGAGCAAATTACGGGGCTATTTCAGTTTAATACAGACAGTCTAGCATTCTATCAAAATGATAGTAGGATGCAGGCGATTATTGATAAATTGAAGCAGCAAGGACAAGCCTATACGAAGGATGATTCAAAAGGGATTGAGACATTAGTGGAGGTATTACGTTCAGGATTTTATTTAGGATTTTATAATTCGGAACTTAGTAAATTAAATGAACGGAGTTATCATGATAAATGCTTACCTGCATTAAAAGCGATAGCTAACAATTCAAATTTCAAGCTGGGTACATTAGAGCAAAATAGAGTGGTATCATCATACGGAAAGTTAATAGGAAACGCTTCGAGTGATGTGGAAACGATAACATCAGCTGCAAAAATTTTTAAACAATATAATGATAATTTTTCTACATTAGTAGATAATCTTTCAGCTGGAAATGCTATTTACGATATTATGCAAGGTGTTGATTACGACATTCAATCGTATTTGTACGATACGAGGAAAGCACCGAAAGATACAGTATGGTATCAGAAAATAGATAGTTATATTAATGAACTAAGTCGTTTTGCATTAATGGGAACGATTACAGCAAAAAACGGTTGGCTTATTAATAATGGCATTTATTATACAGGTAGACTCGGTACGTTCCATAGTACAGGAACGAAAGGGTTACAAGTTGTAACAGATGCGATGAAAATTTATCCGTATTTAGGGGAGCAATATTTCGTAGCTGCTGAGCAAATCGCAACGAATTATGGCGGAAAAGATGCAAATGGTAAAGAGGTGAATTTAGATCAAATAAGAGAAGATGGAAAGAAAAAATATTTGCCAAAAACGTATACGTTTGATGATGGAGCAATTGTTTTAAAAGCTGGAGATAAAGTGACAGAAGAAAAAGTAAAACGTTTATATTGGGCGGCAAAAGAAGTGAAGGCACAATTCCATCGTACGGTTGAAAGTGATCAACCTTTAGAAAAAGGAAATCCTGATGATGTACTAACGATGGCTATTTATAATAGCCCAGCAGAATATCAATTTAATCGTCAATTGTACGGTTATGAAACGAATAACGGTGGTCTTTATATAGAAGGAACAGGTACGTTCTTTACTTATGAGCGTACGCCAGAAGAAAGTATTTATAGTTTAGAAGAATTATTAAGACACGAGTTCACGCATTATTTACAAGGTAGATATGAAGTACCAGGGTTATGGGGACAAGGGAAAATATATGAAAATGAAAGATTATCTTGGTTTGAAGAAGGGAATGCTGAATTTTTTGCAGGGGCAACGAGAACGGATAATGTTGTACCGAGAAAGAGTATTATAGGAGGATTATCTTCAAACCCAGCGGAGCGTTATACGGCAGAGCGAACGTTAAATGCAAAGTATGGAACGTGGGATTTCTATAATTATTCCTTTGCTTTACAATCTTATATGTACAATAAGAGATATGATATGTTCGATAAAATACATGATCTTATTAGGAAAAATGATGTAACAGCATATGATGCATATCGCTCTACATTAAGTAAAGATGTGAATTTAAATAAAGAATATCAAGACTATATGCAAATGCTAGTTGATAATCGTGAGAAATATAATGTGCCATTAGTATCAGACGATTATTTAGCGAATCATGCATCAAAGCCAGTTTCAGATATTGCGGCAGAAATAACGGCGGAAGCAAAATTGAAAAATGTATCAGTGAAGAAAAATAAATCACAGTTCTTTAATACATTCACACTACAAGGTACATATACAGGAACCGCAGCAAAAGGAGAATATGAAGATTGGAAAACAATTACACAAAACGTTAATGATACGTTAAAACGTTTAAGTGCAAAGGAATGGACAGGCTATAAAACAGTAACAGCATACTTCGTAAATTATCGCGTGAATGCATCAGGACAATTTGAATATGATGTTGTGTTCCACGGTATTAATACAGAAGAAGGTGCAGAGAATAAAGCACCAGTTGCAGTTATAAACGGTCCGTATAGTGGAAATGTAAATGAAGCAATTTCATTTAAAAGCGACGGATCAAAAGATGAAGACGGGAAAATTACTTCGTATAAATGGGAGTTTGGTGATGGAGCAGTAAGTAATGAGCAAAATCCAACTCACGTATATACAAAAGAAGGAACGTATACAACGAAATTAACGGTAACAGACGATAAAGGAGCAACTAATACTGCTACAGCGACTGTAACTGTTCAAAAGAAAGAAGATAACAGTGTAGAAAAAGAACCGAATAACTCATTCCAAACAGCAAACAAACTGCAGTTAAATCAAGTCTTACGTGCTAGTTTAGGAAATGGCGATACAAGTGATTTCTTTGAAATTAATGTGGAGACTGCTAAAAACCTTCAAATTAACGTAACGAATGAAAATAATATCGGAATGAACTGGGTACTTTATTCTGAAGCAGATTTAAATAATTATGTTACGTATGCTCAGCAGCAAGGGAATAAACTAGTAGGTAGTTACTACACGTATCCAGGGAAGTATTATTTACATGTGTATCAGTATGGCGGGGGGACAGGGAATTATACGGTGGAAGTGAAGTAGTAAAAAGGGAGTTGTCTTTTTCAATGAATGGCACAAGGTCTGTACTTTAATGGAAAAACAACTGTAGGAAATGTCTATAATGATAATAACAAATTAAGTGTCGAGAGATGTTATATTTACATTAAACCAATCTAATCAGTAAATGAGATAAAGTCGATGAACTAGTATTTCATCACGATGTAAGAAAAGTTATAAATATTAAGTGTTTTTAATTGAATTAAACTAAAGGATCAGAGTATATCTGTAACAATAGATAAGCTCTGATCCTTATTATTTTTAATTAATACACATGAATTTAAGATAATTAATAAGTAAGCTAGCGCTAGCGGGATTCTTAAAATTCATTTATGTAATTAATTAAACAGAAAATTTTTATCGCATTAGTAAGGGATACTAATAGAAAAGCGTGTCCCTTTACCTAAGTTACTCTCTATCTCTATATCTCCGTTTAATTCTTTAATAATACTATAAGCAATCATAGTACCAAGCCCAGTTCCTTTTTCTGTTGTTGAATAGAATGGCAAAGCAATTCGTTTTATTTGTTGAGATGACATCCCAATTCCTGAATCAATAATATCAATTATGATATTTCCTTTTACTTTTTGTATATTTATTTGTAATAATCCACCATTTTTATAGCCTCAATTCCGTTTTGGATGATGTTGTTTAGACAGAGTTTGAATTTTTCGGGGTCCCCATTTATATAAAAGGAATCTGTACTATTTTGTTTGATTTCAACTTTGTATGATAGAGCGAGTGGTGAAATAGTATCTTTCACCTGATTTAAAATGTGATTAATATCTATTTTCTCTTTTAGGGTGTTCTGTGGTTTGGTTAAAGATAAATAGTTATTAATAGTAGATTGTATTTGCTGCATTTCAATTAACATGATTTCTAAGTATTGATCCTGAGATAGCTTAGAGGCATGTTTTTCATTTAATAATTGAGTGAATCCATGTACCGTGGTTAGTGGATTGTGGATTTCGTGTGCAATTGACGCTGCTAGTTCGCTAGCTATATAAAATTTTTCAGCCCGTTGTAGCTTTTCTTTCATTTTATATTTCTCGATCATTCCCTCTATTAAATAAACTGATAATAATACTGTGAAAATATTAATGATTATGTAATTTAATAAAAATTCTATGAGAGTAGAGTCTATTTTCCCTCCTGTATGTATTTGAGTTACAATACCGCAAATAGAAAGTGAAGTTGTACATACTAAAATAAGGAGTAAGCTTAATAATACTTTTTTTTCTTTAACATACATAGGTAATAAGTAACGAAAGAGCATTGTTATACCAAAAATAATAGTGAAGATAATAAATGATGGAAGAACGCCATTTCCGCCTAAGTAAAACCGATAAGAAAGATATAAAATTCCTATAAAAACAATGTTTTTTGTATTTCCATATAGAAAAACTAATATTATAGGAATAAAACGTAAATCATAAATAAATCCCACATGTAAATGAAAAGGAAAAGTCATACAAAAAATAATAGCAATGGAGGAAAGGATAGAAAATAATATATTATTACATGTTGTTTTTTCTTTAAACTCTAGCCAAAATACGTGATAGCTAAGGATACAAATTATTATAATAAAGGTATTTAATAAAAGAGTAGAAATTCCCATAGTTTTGCATCTCCAATAGTTTGTAAGTAGAATTATGTATGAGTTGGACATAGATGTTTAGTATTAGTAGACTTTTTATCTAAAAAAGGAAGGGTACTTGAAAAATACTGTTATATTACTCGTATTAAAATTGATAAGGAAAATAGAAGAAATCTATTTAAATTTATGTGCATATGAAATTATAAACTAACTTTTGTATAGGTAAAATTGGGATTGAGTTACTGATAAAATAAGGTTCTTTAAGTATGAATATTCTGTGAAAATGATATGTATGGTGACGCCTGTTTTGTAGCCTTCGTTATATTAACATGGAACATATCAAATTACAAAGTGAAATTTTAGAAAAATTTTATTAGTACATTTTATCTGAAATAGAAATGCTATTTATTTGAGTATTTTGGTACTTAATCGTATAAAACTTTGTTAGAAAAAGACTTTAAAATTTATAAGTTTTTTATGAAGCGTAATATTGTAGCTTTATCTATGTGGGTTTCTCAATAACTATTAAGGTGAAAAGTTAAGATATATAGGTTTATAGATATGAATTATTACATAAAAACGCACTTGGAAAAGGATGTATGATGGTAATAGAATACAAACATCAAGGGGGAACTTAAAATGAAGTTAAATAAACTAGCGCTTAGTTGTGGAGTAGTTTCAGCATTAACACTTGGTGTGTTAGGGAATAATACTTATGCTGAAGAAGTGCACAAAACGAATGATCCAATTCATGTAGTTGAACACGTTTCTGCAGACTTATTATTAACTCAAACAATGGATTATAGTGGTGAGGCTGTAACTTCTTTCATATATGATGGGAGTACTGACTTAAGCTTCTCTATGAAAAATAATGGTCAAAATACAATGGGATATAGTGTAAAAGGTCCAAATACAGAGCTAATTGTTGGTGGTTATATAAAACCTGGAGAACAACAAATTAATGTTACAAATGTACGGAATGCTTTATCTCCATTACCGAATGGAACATATAAAATTTACGTTTCAAATGATGATGGTTCTAAGGGGCAATTCCAAGTTTCAGTAAGATCTATGAATTAAATGTAAAACGCTTTGTTTTTAAGTTAATTTAATCTTTACTTATTGGAAAGAAGCTAAAGTGAATTGAGAATTACCGATAAAAATGAAAACGAGCACCTTATCTAATTGTGAGAGGGTGTTCGTTTTTTGCTATTAAACAGAAAATAATTATAAATATATTTTGATATTCCCATTGCTAACCTACTAGATTGTGTCAACTAGAGAATGTCTACTATAAAAGATATTAAAATAAAGGTGATGTAACATTCCGCTAAATTATATGGGGAAATAGAAAAACCACTCTTATATGAGTGGTTTTTAGTAATTATTTTTAGGTTATACATTTAAAATTAGGCTAAGTTATAGAAATAATAAACATTTAATCCGTTGTTATTATTTTGGTTCTGGATAATGATTGTAGTATGAGATTCTAATAAATTCTTGGTAGACATTTGTTAATTTGGCATCTCTAAGAGCATCGTTGAATTTTTGCATACGTACACTCCCTTGAGCGTACCCTCCACCTGGAGTATAAGGGTTTCTAGCTTCAAAGTCATCCAAAAATACTTTTAATTTTTTATAGTCTTGAGATTGATAAAAAGCCACGGCCTCTTCAGGAGTGACATCAAAGTAAGAGGATGACGTTGAGTTATTAGAAGCTGCTTGAGCAGTAGGTGCCTCTAGCATAGTTGCAGCTCCACCGAACATAGTAAGCGCCATAGAAGATACAATAATTTTTTTAAACATAATAAAACCTCCATGTAGAATATTGGATTAATAGTAACCCTGTAATCATTATAGTTACAATGAAAATGATTATCAAATGCAATATTGCATAATATATCCAACTATTTTTGGGGAGTAAGACTCCCGCTCAAAAATTCAATGAAAGCAAAGAAGTTAGGTGGGAATCGGACGGATTAAAGTTTCACTTTATTATTTGAACGAGAAGTCACCTTTATATTTAAATGGAGGAGTGTAATAGATTAAAAGAGGTGTATAAATTACTCAGGTTAACAAGAAAGAGGGTGTTGCAAAACTAAAATAAATATGCAATGTTATGAATCAGCAAAACTAGCTGAACATGCAATAGATAGCGATTTTGACCATACCAACGTGGCTGTTCCAGCCCTTTATCTTTGAGATG
>NZ_JBNPJZ010000056.1:0-44748 GCF_050312695.1 Bacillus sp. AF62
TATCATTCTTCCAGGAAAACGGGTTTCTTTATGCATTCATTTTTGGATATTTATGAGTTTTGCAACACCCTCATTATTATTAATTAAAAAAGACAGATTCTTAATGAAAAAAGGAATCTGTCTTTTTTGTTCTGAATTAAATTGGTTAACATTAAGTGACGATAAATTCAATTGTAATTGGAATTCCGCCGTCTAATGCATCTCCACCAGGAATTGTAATAGCACCAGTAGGACCAGTAGTAACACTGGAGTTCACGCTTGGTTGAAGAATACCGTTCACATATAAGTTGTAATACGTGAAAGTTGGAAAAGCGGTTGCAGTAGTACCCGCATCGTTTAAACAAGCTGTGGCAGCAATTGCAAAAGCTGCACCTGTACCTGTGCCGGCTCCTAGTGTAGATGTAAATCTTCTAGATGCCATAAATGGTTGAATGATAGGCAATTAATTTTCACTCCTTACAATATTTTATTAGAACGAAGTATAAAATAACTTGTCCACTATATTGTATGAGAGTTTTTTATAATAGAAACGGCTTCACCTTTATAAGGTGAGCCCAATTTTAGTAAAGAAATGTTCTTTATTTATATGAAAAAATGATGTTATTACTTGCGGAATATATGTTAATCGTAAATTCGGTTTTTTGTATTCAAATTAATATGTGTATTTAAACCTAAGAGATAAACGTGGAAAAATAAAATAAACTCTTAAGTTTAGGTATTTAATCTAAGCAGTCAATTATTAAAAACATATAATTAATATGTGAGTCATGAACATAATTAAATAGCGTTTGCAAGTTTAATTATATTTCATGTTTCCTATTTTAAGTCAATATATAACACATACTCTTTTACAACTTTATGATCCTTATAATAGGAAAAACTCAAATATAAAACAAGTAAGGAGGACATAAATGACAAGTAATAATTGTTTCGGTCATAACCACTGCAATAATCCGATTGTTTTCACTCCAGATTGCTGTAACAATCCACAAACAGTTCCAATTACTAGTGAGCAATTAGGTAGATTAATTACTTTACTAAACTCTTTAATTTCGGCTATTGCAGCGTTTTTTGCAAATCCAAGTGATGCAAACAGATTAGCTTTACTCAATTTGTTTACTCAACTATTGAACTTACTAAATGAATTAGCACCTTCTCCAGAAGGGAATTTCTTAAAACAATTAATTCAAAGTATTATTAATTTACTACAATCTCCTAACCCAAATCTAAGTCAATTACTTTCTTTATTACAACAATTCTACAGTGCTCTTGCACCATTCTTCTTCTCTTTAATTATTGACCCTGCAAGCTTACAACTTTTATTAAACTTATTAACTCAATTAATTGGTGCTACTCCAGGAGGCGGCCCAACAGGTCCAACAGGTCCAACAGGTCCAGGAGGCGGAGCAACAGGAGCAACAGGTCCAACGGGAGCGACAGGTCCAACAGGAGCAACAGGCCCAACAGGAGCAACAGGATCAACAGGTCCATCAGGAGTAACAGGAGCAACAGGCCTAACAGGAGCAACAGGAGCAACAGGCCTAACAGGAGCAACAGGAGCAACAGGTCCAACAGGAGCAACAGGTCCAACGGGAGCAACAGGTTTAACTGGTGCAACAGGCTTAACTGGTGCAACAGGAGCAACTGGTGGCGGAGCTATTATTCCATTTGCTTCAGGTACAACACCATCTGCGTTAGTTAACGCGTTAATAGCTAATACAGGAACTCTTCTTGGATTTGGATTTAGTCAGCCTGGTGTAGCTTTAACTGGTGGAACAAGTATCACATTAGCATTAGGTGTAGGTGATTATGCATTTGTAGCACCACGCGCAGGGGTTATTACGTCATTAGCTGGTTTCTTTAGTGCAACAGCTGCTTTAGCTCCATTATCACCTGTTCAAGTGCAAATACAAATATTAACTGCACCTGCAGCAAGCAATACGTTTACAGTACAAGGCGCACCTCTTTTATTAACACCAGCATTTGCCGCAATAGCGATTGGTTCTACAGCATCAGGAATCATTGCTGAAGCTATTCCAGTAGCGGCTGGAGATAAAATACTACTGTATGTTTCATTAACAGCAGCAAGTCCAATAGCTGCAGTTGCTGGATTTGTAAGTGCAGGTATTAATATCGTTTAATTTGTTACAATGTTTAGTAGGAAATTAAACAGGGGTTTGTATATAGTCCTTCCTAATAAATTTAGGAAGGACTATATTTTTTGAGGAAATAAGTAATAAATCAATTGAACAATTACTCTTTATTAAGTTCGTATAAAAAAGTATAATTTATCCTTTCTCATTTAAGGAATAAGTTATGTAACTTTAAAAATTTCCGATCAGAAAAAAAGATGAATTCTTTTAAAAAAGAATTCATCCATAAAATAAACTATTTATTTTTATTACAGTTACATCCTTTTTTCTTTACATAGCCTTGCTCGGCTAAGTCTCTTTGCGATTGGGAATTGGAAGATTGAGAATTGGAAGATTGAGAATTGGAAGATTGAGAGGATGCTGAAGAGCTACTATTTTTATTATAAGAGTAGTTTTTTCGATAGTTATAATTACTCATAGTACTATCACCTCCAATTTAATATATAAATATTATATGTATGTACACTATCAATTGTTACTATTATTAATAGGAAGAGAACATACAATAAAAAATCTCCTCGGTATTTTCCTAGGAGATAAATGATGATTCTTTTAAAAATTTACAAATTAATAGCCCCAGTAAAGAGGAAAGTAATAAGAATCTTGGGGATACGGATTATGTTGTTGAGGGAGGGGCTGGGTTGGGTAATTTTTCATTCCACGGTTTTGATTGCAGTTTGCCGGAGGGCCAATAACAGTAGTTGATTGAATAGGAGAAACCGCTTGTTTCCATTGTTGTTCATTGAGGCAGTAAGTATGGGCCATCATATGAGCCGGAGTTAATCTTAAAATATCAGAACCGAAAATAACTTCTGGCGCTGGGGCATTGAAAATAGCTAATAAATGAGTATTATCAGCTGTAGCAATTTCATAATGCCACCACGCTTGTGGAATGTTGGCAACTTGCCCCGGTTTTATCGGTAAGTTTAATATTTGATTCGTAAATGGATTAAGTAAAGAAACAACAGCAGACCCTGAAATACAATAAACAAGTTCAGCTGCATTTTGATGAATATGTGGTTCTACAACATTTCCTGTACTTAAATAAATATCTAATAAAGAAGTATTTTCTAAAGTGTTTAATTGTTTAATACCAAGTACATTTATATAATTTTGGGCATCTTTCCGAAAAAAATTACTTTTATTTACATCATAAGTAAAATTGGTTGAGGGGGAGGTATAGTCGATGTTGGCAGTCAATTGTATTACCCGCCTTTCTATAGGTAAGTTAGGTTACAAAATTAGGATATGTGTCTAGTCTTTGTTTTGTGCTGTTGTCGGTAGCTTAATAAATTCACTTATTCCATAAAGAATAAAGTATAAAGATTAAACTATATTCGTATTCCCATTCATACTTTGGATTGATGGAAAAAAGTAATGAAAATGTTAATTTAAAAGTACATCAATCATTTATAAGGAGTGAATGTTCATGTCATTTAGTGAAATGATTAGAAATGAAGTACTCAGCTGGGCGGGTGTTTCTGAAAAACCGCATCGATTTGGTGGTATTGAAATAAATTATGGTAAGAAAGAACTTGGCCATCTTCATGGTGATAAATTAGCTGATTTACCATTTCCGAAGTTAAAGCGAGATGAATTAGTGAAGCAAGGATTGGTAAAACCACATCACGTATTACCTGAATCAGGATGGATCAGTTATTATATAAAGAGTGAAGAGGATATTCCATTTGCAATTGAGTTATTTCGTATGCAATATGACCGAATTAAAAAGTAATGAAATAAAGTAGGGTAATAAAAATTTATTTTCATGTCACATCCCTCCTTAATCGTTCGTCTTGTATGTAGAACGATAAGGAGGGATTTTATTATGAATACATTTGATGTAGCAATTGTTGGCGGTGGGCTTGCTGGATTAACAGCATCTATATATTTAGCGAAAGCTGGAAAGAAAGTGATTGTATTAGAAAAATCCAGTCAATTCGGTGGCCGAGGGATGACTATAAATAAAAATGGAATCTGCATGAATCTTGGTGCACATGCTTTATATAGAGGCGGGGCAGCGTTTATAACTTTTAATGAGCTCGGTTTGAATCTTCCAGGTGGAATACCATCTACAAAAGCACATGGAATATGGAAAGGGGATATATTCACCATCCCAACAGATTTTCGCTCAATTTTATCAACACCACTACTTTCTTGGTCTGCAAAAGTACAATTCTCACGTCTTATGATTCGTTTAGGAAATTTAGATGTAGGAGAAGTTCCGAAAATGAGTCTAACTACATGGGCAGAAAATGAAATAAAAGATCCAATGGTTCGTAATATATTTTATGCGCTATGCCGGACAACAACATATACGTTTGCTCCTACAATACAATTAGCATCATCTGTACTAAAGCAAATACAGCTTTCTATAAAAGAAGGAGTGCTTTATGTAGATGGTGGTTGGGAGACGATAATAACAAAATTAAGAGATTTAGCGAATGATGTCGGGGTAAAATTTTTGGCTAAAAAGCATGTTTTGGAAATAGAGCATTATGAAGATAAACAAAGAATACATTGTGTTGATGATGAGGTTTTTGCAGTAGATACAGTCATCGTGACGACTCCGCCAAAAGAGGCTTGTAAAATAATAAAAGGTGCAGAAGGAACAAGTTTGCATAGATGGAATGAACAATCGGTACCGGTTACTGTTGCTGCATTAGATATTGGCTTGAGACAATTACCCAATCCTACACATCAATTTGTATTAGGATTAGATCAACCTATATTTTTCACAAATCAATCGAGAGCAGCTAAATTAAGTGAAGATGGATCAATTGCAGTGAGTCTAACTAAGTACCATAATCCTGTGCTAGAGATGAATCATATTCATGAAGATAAAGAACAGTTGGAAAGTACGATGGAGTTGTTACATCCAAATTGGAAAAGAGAAGTTGTTGCACAGCAATATTTACCGAAAATAACAGTAGTACATGATTTTCCTCATATTGACCGTGTTGATAAGCCGGGTCCTAATATACCTGAAATGCCAGGTGTTTATGTTGCAGGAGATTGGGCAGGGCATGATGAAATATTAGCTGATGCTGCGGTAGCAAGCGGGAAACGAGCAGCGTTACACATTTTAAAGCAATATGAAAGTGAGGCAGTTCATCATGGAAACGGAGCAGTTATATGAAGCGTATCAACCATTATTATTTTCGTTAGCATACAGAATCCTTGGGAGTGTTATGGATGCTGAGGATATCGTTCAGGATGTATTTATCTCGCTAAATAATATAGAAGATCCTCAATCTATAGAAAATATGAAAGCATATTTATGTAAGATGGCGACAAATCGTTCAATTGATAAATTACGATCGGCAGCGCATAAACGTAACGTGTATGTAGGGATGTGGTTACCAGAGCCACTTGTAGACGAGAGTGATGAGCCATCAAAGTCATTTATAATGAAAGAATCCCTTTCCACCGCATATTTATTACTTTTACAACAACTATCTGAGGTAGAAAGGATTGTTTTCATATTAAGAGAGGTTTTCAGTCATGAATACGAAGAAATAGCTTCAATTGTTGATAAGAGTAGTGTGAACTGTAGAAAAATCTTTCAACGTGCACGAAAAAGCATGTTGGAGAAACCAAAGCAATCAAAATTAAGCACGGAGAAAATGGCTTTTTATGTTGAAAAGTTTGTAGCATCATTACAGTGTGGGGATACGGAAGGTATGTTGGAAGTATTAAAAACAGATGCTATATTCAAAGCTGATGGTGGCGGTAAAGTTACAACTGCGATCAATCCGATTTATTCTGCAGATCGAATTATTCGCTTGTTCTTTGGGATTGCACAACGATTGACAGAAGAGTACACTGTTGATTTTAAAATGGTAAATGGTATACCAGGAGTTATAGTTACAATAAATAATAAAGTAACGTATGTTCTTTCGTTTGCATTTGAGGATGAGAAGATTTCAAATATTTATATGATGGTTAATCCTGAAAAACTTATGCATTTAAATGTAAAAATATAAAAAAGCGCATTTCTTTAGAAATGCGTTTTTTTATTATTTTTCTAACATTTCAAGAGGTACATCTTTTTCGCCAGCTACCTCAAATTTAATTTCCCCGTCTTCTTCATAAATACGTGTAATAATCGGTATAGTAATCATTAATTTTTTATGCTGCTTTCGTTTTCGAGCAGCATCTAAGCTAATCACGTTCATTTGTAAGCATCCTTTCTTCTGGAAATATATAAACAAAGAAAATGCGTCCGAAAAGGGCGCTTAATTGAATTTGAAATACCGATTCATTTAAATGGGGTTTATATAATTTAATAACTGCAATTTTAATATGAAATAATATGAATGGAATAATTGCACGTAGAAATTAATTTTACCAAAAAACGAAACAATATGCTATAAAAAATTATAAATCTTTGTCATATAACGGGAAAAAGGATTTCGTTTCGCATATAATAAAAGTAGACGGGCAGCAAGAGCTTTTTCATCATATTGCTTGGAAAGGCGATGAAAAGAATGGATACGTTAGATTCATTATTACTTCAACTTAAACAATATGGAGAAGAGCATGATCGGAATAAAAAAATACGGGAAGAAAAATTACGGAATATTTCTCATGAGATGGGGCAATTTTTATCAATTTTAGTAAAAGGGTGTAATGCAAAAAATATTTTAGAAATCGGAACTTCTAATGGTTATTCTACATTGTGGTTAGCTAATGCGGTAGAAGAAACAAATGGAAATGTAACAACTGTAGAGCTTTCTTCAGAACGAGTTGGAGAGGCACTTGTCAATTTTGAAAAGGCAAACCTTTTACAAAGGATTGATGTTCACAATCAAGAAGCAGGGGCATTTTTAGATTCACAACTAGATGATTCATTTGATTTTATTTTCCTAGATTCAGAGCGTACGCAATACATGTGGTGGCTTGAACATATAAAACGCATTTTACAACCACAAGGTCTTCTTGTTGTCGATAATGCTACTTCTCATGCGAGTGAATTAGTTGAGTTTATAAAAATGATTGAAGAAGATGAAATGTTTGAAACAGTATTATTGGCATTTCAAAAGGGTGCATTTGTAGCGCGTAAGAAGAAATAGGATTGAGTGTAATATAATTATCACATTGAAAAAGGGTGTATGTCAAAAGATTGCGTGCAGTAGTATGGGAAGGACGTAATTTATATACGTAACATACGAAGGATCCGCCTTCAGCATGTCGGTCTCTAGGTCTTAAGTCTGAGGAAAATTATGTTGTTTACAGGTATACTTATAGTAAGAAACAGGGAATGACTGCATAAGCAGGTATTTCTTGAAAATTGATTTCATATAGGCTGTTTGCAAATGAAATACAATATATTAGATGAAATATAGTGCACATAAATTCGCACATATAAATAAAGGAGCGATTTTGTTGACTGAACTCGAGAAAAAAGAACCCGTATCAATTGTGAAAGATAATAATGTAGAAGTAGTAGTTGATACAGTTATAAAAGATGAAGAACTTGATGAATTAAATAAAGAAGCCGATCTTTATGTACAAAAGTTAAATAGCGAGCAAAATACAGATTTATCGAAAGTATTGTCGCAGCTAGGAGATTTGGGGGATAAAGAACAACAAGCAGCAGGACAAACGTTATCAGCATTAAAACGTCCTGTCACAGCGATGATGAATGGAAAGAATGAAGAAATTCCAAATACATTATTAGAATTACGCAAAGTAGTATCAGAGCTTGATCCGAATTCATTAAAAGCAAGTGGTATGAAGAAAATTATGTTTAAAGTATTTAAGAAAAATCCACTTGAAACATACGTGCATAAATATCAATCTATAGATAAGCAAATTGAGGAAATTATTAGATCCCTTCTAATTGGTCGTGATAACTTACAAGAGGATACAGTTGGTCTTGAAATGTTAAAAGAACAATCGCACGATAAAATTCATGCTCTTGATAAACAAGTATACTTAGGGAAAAAGCTTGCTGGCATGCTTGAAGCTGAGAAACAAAACCCAGAGCGTCAAAGGGATATTCCGTTAATTAACGATGCATTAGAAAAGATACTTGTACGTACACGTAATATGCAGCAAGCGAAAAGTGTATTATTACAATCTATAGCTTCTGTAGACATCATTAAGAAAAATAATGAAAAATTAACAGAGGCGATACGTAATGCGATTACGATGACACAAAACGTTGTAACAGTTTCAGCTGCTATTCAGCTTGCATTAACGAATCAACGGAAAACAATTGATGCCGTAAATGCGACGAATGAAGCAATTGAATCGATGGTATTAAGTAATTCTCAAGCGTTAAAACAAAATACAGAAGAAACGACGAAATTGCTTGAAAACCCTGCTATTAGCATGGATAAATTACGTGAATCATTCCAAAATGTGTTCGCTGCAATTGAAGCATCTGAAAAATCGTCAGAACGTATTATTGAGTCAAGCAAGAAGTTCGTTATTGAACTAGACACATTTAATGATGAGATGAAGCAGAAACTCATTCAGCGTCCAAGGAAATAACGGATTATTAGAGGAGGTGAACAAATGAGTTTCATTCAAACAGTACTATTACTACTCGGTACATTGCTTTTAATAGCATTTACTGTCGTTGTTTTAGTCGTATACTTCGGGCGGAAACTGTATTTTTCATGGACGAAGCCATATAAAAGAGCGCAAGATTCTCTAGATAAGATATCAAACAAATCAATACCGTTTCTACAAGAATTTACACAACATCCACTGTTTTATCGCTGGATTCGCACCGAAGGAAAGAAAGAACAAAATACATTAAATACTCTATTTTGTGCATCAGGTCAACGTACGAGAGAGCAAGTCTTCTCGATGTTACCGAAAGAAAAGCAGAAAAAAGTGCATGTAATGGCAAAAACTACGAAAAAGCTTACGAATGAAGATATTGATGTGGCTGCGATGAAAGTGAAAGATTTCTTAAGACAAGAAACGCAGCAAACTGTAAAACCGACAGACTTATCATTTTACAAATTGTATTTTTATGACCGTTATCCAGACGCATTAAATACAATTCAAGCGTATAAACGCTCAATAAATCCTTCATTACAAAGAACGGTTGATGATATTACAATTTCGGTATTAAATGCACTTCCGTACTATCAAGAGCAACGCATGTTTGAACAACAACATAAACTTGAAACATTCTTAATGAAAGATTTAACGGCCATGTTATCGTTGGTAGTACAATTACCACCTTCACAAAGACCAGAGAAGGAAGAAGAACTGAAGATCTACTTGGAAAATTTCAAAAAAGAAATGGAAGTAGTAGAGCGAGATATTCGCGACTCGATTGATCACGATTTAAATGTGAAGATGAGGGCAGCGACTGAGAAGTTTAAGAATAAATAACAAAAAGCGCCTTAAAAGCTAAGTATCACAGCTTTAAGGCGCTTTTTTTATGAGGTTTTATTTTGCACTAACGGTAGTATGACTAGAAGCCACACTTTCATTATGCAATCGATCAACTGCAGTTACGACATAGGTATACGTTTCTCCGGAAATAGCGGTTTTATCTACATAAATTTCTCCAAGTTTTGTTTTTCTTACAGTAGTAAGTAAATTTTTGGGATTTTGTATATCCACTTCATTTTTCCCATTCACGCGGTAAATAGCGTAATAAGTAGAATCATTATCTCTATTGTCAATGATACCGATTGTAATACCTTCATCTCTTGGAATGGCGCCTTTTAAAGTCGGTTGTTTTGGTGGATCATGATCAAGCCAAGGCATAGGCGGGATTAATGCAGGATGTTTATATATGTTTTTTGAAAGTCTATCTTTAACTCCGAGTGGATTGTTATTAATATCTTTTAAGCTAAAATGCATACTACCTTTTATATCAGGATATAGCCGGTTTAATGCAATTTGTTTTGGATATTCTTCTGGATCAGACCAAGCAGGGACGGAGTTATTATTAATTTTATAGGCCGCTTGACCGATGTATAGGTGAATCGGTTTGTTATTTGTTTCTTTAACCCACCAATCTACTAATATGTCATATGCAGCTGGGGTGAAACCTATATTCCAATATATTTGCGGTGTAATGTAGTCAATATATCCTTTTTGTATCCACTCACGTGTGTCAGCATAAAGGTCATCATAGTTTCTTTGACCTGCGGTTGTGTTAGAGCCAGTGGGATCGTCAGCTATATTTCGCCATACGCCGAACGGACTAATGCCAAACTTTACATATGATTTTTCTTGTTTTATAGCAGTATTTAAATCTTTTACAAGTTCATTTACATTATTACGTCGCCAATCTTCTATATTTGTAAATCTACCATTATTATATGTTTCGTATGTTTTCTGATCTGGAAATTCTTCACCGGCTACTTTATATGGGTAAAAATAATCATCCATATGCAGCGCATCAATATCGTAATTTTGTACGATTTCTAAAGCGCCTTCTGTTATAAATTTTTTCACTTCCGGAATACCGGGATTGTAATATAACTTTCCGCCATAAGTGACAACCCAATCGGGATGTTGCCTTGCAGGGTGATTATTTGATAATCGATTTATATCGGTGTGATTCATCGTTATTCGGTATGGGTTAATCCAGGCGTGGAATTCTATATTTCTTTTATGAGTTTCTTCAATCATAAATGCGAGCGGGTCATAACCAGGATCTTTTCCTTGTGTTCCTGTAATGTATTCAGACCAAGGACCGTAATTTGAAGGGTAGAAAGCATCAGCGGTTGGTTTAATTTGTACAACAACTGCATTCATACCAGTGCTTTTTACATCGTCTAATAATCTTATAAATTCTTGTTTCTGTTTTTCAATGGGTAAGCCAGTTTTTGAGGGCCAATCAATATTCAGAACAGATGCAATCCATACAGCACGTAATTCATGTTTTTTGTATGCAGTATTTACTTCAGCATAAGTAAAGTGAGGGGGAATGAAAGAGAAAGGGATGAACAAGATGACGATACAACATATCATTAATAAACGTTTAACGATCATTTATACGCCTCCCTATCATATGATTATTTAAAATAATATATGAGGCGAGGTTGACTTTGCAATAGAGAAAATTGCATATTGAAACATTAATTTAATAGGAAAAATATTTTTAATGAAATTTACTTTCATTATAACTAAATTCATTTACTACTTCATATGCTTGTTAGTAAAGTGAAACTTCCTTTCATTTGAAGGGTAATAAATTATAAGTATAGGAGGATTAATAAATGAAAGTTTTGTTCGTCTGTTCTGGAGGAATGTCCAGTGCAATTGTTGTAAACGCTTTAAAAAAAGAAGCGGAGAAAAATGGTGTGAACATGGAAGTGCATGCAATTGGAACGAATGAGGTAGAGGAAGAAGTAAAGAATGGCTGGGATGTCGTAATGGTGGCACCTCAAATAAGACACCGATTTGATTCTGTAAAAAAATTTGCAGAGGAGGAATCTATTCCGTGTGGCTTCATTCCACCGCAAGCATACACGCCACTTGGAGGCCCGACTTTATTAAAAACTGTAAATGAATTAATCAGTTAGGGGGAAGCGTTATGAATAAGTTTGTCGCGTTTCTTGATAAAAACTTATCTGGCCCGATGGCAAGGCTTTCTGAGCAGAGGCATCTACAAGCAATCCGTGATGGAGTTATTTCGGCGTTACCATTTATTATAGTAGGAAGCTTCTTTTTAATAGTAGCATTTCCACCACTGCCGAAAGATAGTTTCATATCGGTTTGGGCATTAAAGAATCAAACAAGTATATTGATACCATATCGTTTAACTATGTTTATTATGTCCTTATATATAGCATTTGGAATAGGATATAATTTAGCGAAAAGTTATAAGTTAGATGCTTTATCGGGAGCACAGCTTGCAGTATGTTCACTGCTATTAACATTAACCCCCGAATTAATTGATAAAAAAGGATTTATGCTTCCGATGACAAATCTCGGAGGTCATGGATTATTCGTGACGATGATTGTTTCTATTTTATCCGTAGAGATTTTAAGATTTTGTAAGAAGAAAAATGTAATGATTAAAATGCCAGAACAAGTACCGCCATCTGTGTCGCGTTCATTTGAAGCACTTATACCTGCAGCATTCGTTATTATTATAATGAGTCTAGTAACTGTCGTTTTTAGCATTGATTTACACCATGTTGTTGATAAATTAGCAGCACCATTAGTAAAAGCTGGGGATAGTTACTTCGGTGTAATGATTCCAGTGTTTTTAATTACGTTTTTTTGGTCATTCGGAATCCATGGTGTGTCGGTTGTTGGAACTGTTGCTCGGCCATTATGGGAAGTATACCTAGGGAAAAATGGTGAAGCAGTTGCTAGTGGAGCAGATCAGTTGCCATTTATTTCACCAGAGCCGTTATATCAATGGTTTATATGGATTGGCGGTTCTGGTGCGACGTTAGGGCTTGTATTAGCTATGATTATATTTGGTCGATCGAAATATTCGAAAGCATTATCAAGAACTTGTATTGTTCCAGGTATTTTTAATATTAATGAACCAGTCATATTCGGATTACCGATTGTACTAAATCCAATTTTAATTATCCCATTTATCATTACACCACTTGTAACAGCAACTGTTGCATATTCAGCAACTACGATGGGATTTGTAACACCAACGCATATTATGCCGCCATGGACATTACCTGCTCCAATTGGTGCATATTTAGCAACAGGTGGAGATTGGCGTGCGATTGTATTAGTTTTTATAAATATAGCAATATCGTTCCTTATTTATTTACCATTCTTTAAAATGTACGACAAAAATATGCTTGAAATTGAAAAGAATGGTGACGGGGAATCTGTTAATCCTTAATCTGCACGCTGTTATTTTGAGTGATAGACTTTTTGTCTATCACTTCTTTCACATTAAAACTAGAAAGGGGGAAATAGAATGAATATAAAATTTAGTTATAAAGGCGTATTTTTATTATTATTTGGAGTGATTTGTGCAAATTTACTTTTTGTCCCTTTATTAGGCATGCTAAATCTATCACAAATGCATAGTATATGGCTCGTTACAAGTATTGCGGCAAGCGTTTTGCTTACGGTAGTTGTTTCTTTCATTGATGGATCGTTTGCATCAAAAGCTCAGTTGTTTTTTAGATTTATATTGTTTTCGATTGGTTGTACGTTCGTTACTTACATGATTGTTTTTTAGTAAATAGGAGGTCATGCACGTTATGTATATTGCAGGGGTAATGTCTGGTACTTCATTAGATGGAATAGATGTAGCGCTCGTTCATATAGAAGGAAGTGGTGTAGATTCTAAAATCGAACTCATCCATTTTACTACTGTTCCATTTTGTAATGATATGAAAAATGAGATCCAACAAGCGTTATCAATTGAAACTTCGAATGTCCAACTTATATGTAGTTTAAATTTTAAACTTGGTTTATGCTTTGCCAATGCTGTAAAGGAAGTTTGTAAAGAGGCCAATTTTCCTTTGAGACAATTAGATTTAATAGGCTCTCACGGACAAACGATTTATCATCAGCCAAAGCAAGAAGGGAATATTATTTCTTCAACATTGCAAATTGGGGAACCAGCAGTAATAGCATATGAAACGAACACGACGGTTATCTCGAATTTCCGAACGATGGACATGGCGGCAGGGGGACAAGGTGCACCACTTGTACCATATTCAGAAATTATTTTATATCGGCATCAAACTAAAAATAGACTACTGCAAAATATTGGCGGGATTGGTAATGTTACAGTGGTTCCAAGTAAACGAAGTAATGAGAGTGTTATTGCTTTTGATACTGGACCAGGCAACATGGTAATCGATGAAGTATGTCAAAGATTATTTCATGTACCATATGATCAAAATGGTTGGATCGCAAGTCAAGGGGTGGTTGTAGATGAAATTTTAACATACTGTATGAACCATCCATTTTTGAACGTGAAACCACCAAAATCAACAGGTAGAGAAGATTTTGGAGAAGCGTTTGTGACTGAATTATTAAATCGATTTGAAAAGCATAGTAAAGGAAATATATTGGCAACTGTCACGATGTTTACAGCATGTTCAATTGTTCATCATTATAAGGAGTGTATTTTACCGTATTATGACATTGATGAGGTGATTTTAGGTGGTGGTGGAAGTTATAATAATACACTTGTTGAAATGATACGGAATGGATTAAGAGAAGAGAAATGTAGTATATGTATACAAGAGGATATTGGTCATTCTTCAGCAGCGAAAGAAGCGATTGCATTTGCTATTTTAGCAAACGAAACGTATCATCGTAATCCGAGTAATGTGCCGAGCGCAACAGGTGCTAAGAATTCCGTGGTTTTAGGGAATGTAACATTCCCTCCAATATGTAAATGAAAATGAGGCGAACATATGAAGTATATGATTGGAGTAGATGGCGGGGGAACGAAGACAGAGGCAATTGCATTTGATCAAAATGGAAATGAAGTTGTAAGAGGTACGAGCAGATTTGGAAATGTATTAATAGATTTTGATCAGGCGCTTTTGCATATTATGGAAGCAATTAATCAATGCCAGAAGAATTTAATAAATGAGCATTGCGTTTGTATTTGTTTAGGATTAGCTGGTATAAGCGGAGCGAATACAAATGAATTAACATTACGTTTAAAAAAGAAATACGGAACAAAAATTGAAATTTTTAATGATGCAATGATCGCGCATGCAGCTGCTTTAAAAGGTAAGGATGGAATATTAACTATAGGTGGTACAGGTGCAATTTGTATAGGAAAGAAAGGAGAAGTATATCAGTATAGCGGTGGATGGGGACATATTTTAGGAGATGAAGGGAGCGGATATTGGATTGCATTACAAGCTTTAAAGAAAATGACAATTCAATTCGATCAAGGAATCAGCCTTTGTCCATTGAGTTTGAATATTCAAAGGCAGTTTCAACTTTTGACACCGTCTCATATAAAAAGCTTAGTATATACTTCTTCTAAAGATAAAATTGCAGCAATCGCACCATTAGTTATTCAGGAAGCGAGAAGTGGCAATGATGATGCGCATGAAATTATAATGCAAGCTGGAAAGGAATTAGCAAGAATTACGGTAGATGTTTATAACAAGATGCAATTTAAGCGCTCAACTCCAATTGCAGTAAGTGGCAGTATATTGCGTTTAGTTCCTGAAATATTTGCTGTATTTAAGAAATGCTGTGAAGAAAGTATGAAAGAAATTACATTCGTATCACAAGCAGAAATGGCAGTGAAAGGAACATATTATTTAATGAGGGATATATATTTTTAAAAATAGCGCATGAGAATTTTTGTATGATTTGTAAAAATATGATGTTAAAATGTATAAAGGGATGTATGTTAAAAACGTACAATATACGTAGTAATTGAATATTGTATATGTATTCCCATTTAGAAAGTGAATGATTACATGATTAATAGTATGCAGTTTTTATATTTGGTGGCTTCTTATTTAATTGGAAACATATTGACCGCTTATATAGTAACAAAATTGAGACATAACGTTGATATTAGGGATGAAGGAAGCGGAAATCCTGGCGCAAGAAATATGGGGCGCGTATATGGAAAAGGGTATTTCATCGCTACATTTTTAGGGGATGCGATTAAAGGGGCAATCGTTGTTACTGTTGCAAAATATCTGTTTGAAGACCCTACATTCGTAATGTTAATATTATTGGCCGTTATTATTGGACATATTTACCCAGTTTTATTTAAAGGTAAGGGCGGTAAAGGTATTTCAACATTTATTGGAGGATTAATTGCATTTGATTATTTGATAGCGCTTACCCTCATAGGCATTTTTATTGTATTTTATTTAATATTCAAAGGATTTACGAAGCCAGGACTAATTACGATTGCTTGTTTACCAATTTGTATGATTCTTTATTCTTATTCTGTTGTTACGACTATTTTAAGTGGAATGATTATTGTACTTATTCTATATGTAAATCGAGAATAAAAAATGATAAGTGGGGATAATCTCCACTTATCATTTTTTATTAAATAGATAAAGGAGATAAGGCATGGGGTTAATTTATAAAGTTGCTGATCAAGATTGGGAATTTGAAAGTATACATAAATTAAATTATAAAACTTTTGTAGAAGAGATTCCGCAACATGAAGAAACGAAAGACCGGTTTCGTATAGATCGGTTTCATGAAGAAAATACATATTTAATTTGTTTAGATGAGGATAGATTAGTAGGTATGGTCGCGGTGCGGGGAAAACGACCATTCTCGTTAGATTATAAAATTTCAAATTTAGATGTTTATTTGCAAGAGCATGGAGAAAAAGTGTATGAAATTCGTTTACTTTCAGTAGAACGTGAATATAGGAATGGAAGAGCGTTGTTAGGATTAATCCGTTTTCTACATCGTTATTTGCTTCTAAATGGATATGAATTAGCACTCATTTCTGCAACAACACGTGAACTAGCTTTATATGAGCAAATGGGATTCAAAGTTTTCCATACGTTAGTTGGTACAGAAGAAGCGGCCTTCCAGCCAATGTATGTTACCCCTGCTATGTTTGAAGAATCGAGCGTTGGGGGGATTATGACGAAAGAATATACGTTTTTACCTGGTCCAGTAGATATTGAAGAGAACGTTCGAAAGGCATTTTCTACGCGGCCTATTTCGCATCGCTCTAAGTCATTTCAAGTGATGATGGACAATGTGAAAAAACGGTTACTTTACATGACAAAAGCAAAACATGTACAGCTTATGTTAGGAACAGGGACGTTAGCAAATGATGCGATCGCTTTACAGTTACGTTCTTTAAAAGGGAAAGGACTAGTATTAACAAATGGGGAATTTGGTAATAGATTAGTTGGACATGCAAAACGAGCACAGTTACATTTTGATACTTATAAAAAGGAAATGGGAGATCCATTTATTTATACCGAATTAGAAGAAATCATGACAACTGGAAATTATGAATGGCTTTGGTTTGTTCATCATGAAACATCTACTGGAATGTTAAACGATTTAAACGAGCTAAACACTCTTTGTAACGAGAATCAAATAAAACTATGTGTAGATTGCATAAGCTCAATTGGAGCAATACCATTAGACTTAAAGGATGTGTATTTTGCAAGTGGTGTTAGCGGTAAAGCGATTAAATCATATACAGGAATTTCTTTCGTTTTTCATAACCACATTGTAAAAATAAACGAGGCTGTGCCGGCCTATATGGACATTGGTATGTATGAAGAAAATGAAAGCATTCCATACTCACAATCATGGAATTTAATTTATGCATTGCAAGAAGCGTTGAAGAGATTTGAAGATGAAAAGGTATTTGTAAAAATTAAAGAGACATACGAGTATATTGAAGAAGTTATTACTGATATGGGGTTAAAGCTTGTTTCACCTAAAGAACATGCCGCGAAAATTATACTTACGATTCAATTAAGCGAAGGTCAGTCTTCTAAAACGGTAGGTGATGCGTTAGCTTTACAAGGATATATTGTCCATTATGAATCAGCGTATTTACAAAAGAATAACTGGATCCAAATTGCATGCCTGAATCATTATAAAGAACGTGATATGAAGAGGATGTTAAATTGTTTGCAAATGTGTTTATTTCAGAGTGGGGTACATATATAAAGACTTTTTCTTTTCGTATAAAGGAGCTACGACTTACGAAAACTTAGGAATAGAACATTGGAAGAGGTGTAAGTATGATAACTAGAAAACTCCCATTACATATAGACGATATTAAAAAAGCTCACAAGATTCTAGATAGAAATGCTCGTAAAACGCCATTAGTAAAATCTTTTTACTTGACTAGTAAAACGGGCGGAGAAATTCATTTGAAATTAGAAAATATGCAGTTAACGGGTTCTTTTAAATTCCGTGGCGCATTTAATAAAATGTCGCGGCTCACGGATCAAGAAAAAGAAAAAGGTGTAATTGCATGTTCAGCAGGTAATCATGCGCAAGGAGTTGCATTATCAGCGCATTTACTTGGTATTAAGAGTAAAATTGTTATGCCAATTTCTGCACCTCAGGCGAAAGTGGAAGCAACTAAAGGATATGGATCTGAAGTGATTTTACATGGTGAAACCTTTGATGATGCAAAGGCAAAATGTGAAGAAATTATAAGGGAAACAGGTGAGACATACTTACATCCATATGATGATGTAGAGGTAATGGCTGGGCAAGGTACAATTGGATTAGACATTCTGGATGATATGTGGGATGTTGATACTGTCATTGTACCAATCGGTGGAGGCGGAATTATTTCTGGTATTTCTGTAGCATTAAAATCTTTTAATCCATCCATTAATATAATTGGTGTCCAAGCAGATAATGTTCATGGAATGAAGGCATCTTACGATAAAGGAGCAATCGTAGAACATTATGAGGCGCCTACTATTGCAGATGGTTGCGCAGTTAAAATACCAGGGGAATTAACATTTGAAATTGTAAAAGAATTAGTAGATGATATTGTAACTGTATCAGAAAAAGAGCTGGAAGTAGCGATGAAAGATTTATTACAACGTGGGAAAGCTGTTGTAGAAGGTGCAGGTGCATTAGCGACTGCTGCACTGCTTGCAGGGAAAGTTGATAGCTATATAAAAGGAAAAAAAGTAGTAGCGGTTATATCTGGTGGGAACGTGGACTTACAGCGCATATCAAGTGTATGTGAGCACTTTTTTGTCGCTAATGAAGTGAAATAGTTTTATAAAAGAAGAGCTAAGAGAAATGATCTTAGCTCTTACTTTTTGTCTACCGTTTACTGTAAGTAGCAATAAGTTTGCAGAATTTGCTGTTTAATGAATTGTTTTATTTAAGCGTCTATTTTTACACATATCTTTAATGTTACAATAATTATTTCAATATTGTCGAAACATAAGCAGAAATTTAATATAATAGTTTTAATGTGCTAATGAGCGGTGAGGAGGGCAGGTCATGAATAAAGAAGAACAGGTCATGAACGGTTTCAGGGAATTATATAATAAGCTGGTTTGGCTTAATAAAGATAAGATGGAAGAAGGTCTTAAAGGTTTTAAGTCTTCTGAAGTTCACTGCATTGAATATATTGAAAACAATGCAGATTCTAACGTGACACAACTCGCAGAGGCTTTTTATGTGACTCGCGGCGCTATAAGTAGAATGACTAAGAAGCTCATACAAAAAGGCCTTATTGAAAGCTACCAAAAGTCAGAAAATAAGAAAGAAATTTATTTTAGGCTTACGGAAGAAGGGAAAGAAATTTATAAAATCCATGAAGATCTGCACAAAGAGTTTCAAGAGCGGGATAAAGCTGTATTTGAGCAAGTAACTGAAGAAGAATTCGACAGTATAATTCGTTTCGTGGAAAAGTATAGTAGACATTTGGATGCAGAAATAAAGAAACAAGGTGTACATATTAAATCGTAATACATTTTAATAATAAAGTGAAACTTTAATCAGTGGGGGTTTTCTTCATCTCCACTGATTATCAGCCCTCACCAATCGGGCTTTTACGGGCAGCCTTACTCTAATGAGAATAGGCTGCTTTTTTATCATGTTATTTTTGTTGACTAATCAACAAAACAGAGTTATCATTTTGTTGACACAGCAACAAAATGTTTTGAGGAGAGAAGTTAAATGTCTATATTTAGATCACAAAATGAAAGGAAAACTGAAAAAAACATAGATAAACATGCTTTACTATTCGGACTTATTTCTGTATTTCTTTGTGGTATAGGTTTCAGTATCATCATGCCTGTAGTTCCATTCTTAGTACAGCCATATATAAGTAATTCAGAAGAACAAGCATTAGTTGTTACACTACTAACTTCCGTATATGCGGCTTGCGTGTTTTTAGCTGCCCCAGTACTCGGAGCTTTAAGCGATAAATATGGGCGTCGTCCATTACTTTTAATATGCTTATTTGGTTCTGCAATTGGGTACTTAGTTTTTGGTATAGGAGGAGCTTTATGGGTACTATTTGCTGGACGCATAATAGAAGGAATAACAGGCGGGAGCATAAGTACTATCTTCGCATATTTTGCAGACATTATTCCAAAAGAGCAGAGAACGAAATACTTTGGATGGGTGAGTGCAGTTGTAGGTGCGGGAACTATCATTGGCCCAACCCTTGGAGGATTACTTGCTAAGTTTGGTGCTACTGTACCTTTGTATTTTGGAGCAATCATAACTTTATTAAATGTTGTATATGGGATGAAATATATGCCTGAGAGTCTTGACAAAAATAATAGGTTGAAAGAGATTACTTTTGTAAGGTTGAATCCTTTTGCACAGCTAGCAAACATACTTTCCATGAAAAATTTAAAATGGTTACTTGTCTCGGCGTTTTTACTTTGGATACCTAACGGATCTTTACAAGCAATTTTTACACAATTTACAATGGATACTTTCAGTTGGAAACCTGCATTAATCGGACTTATGTTTTCAATTTTGGGCTTTCAAGACATTGTTTCACAAAGTTTTATCATGCCAAAGCTTTTAATCAAGCTTAGTGATAAACAAATAGCAATTCTTGGGATGGTTTCGGAGATTATAGGCTACAGTTTTATTGCAGCATCAGCTTTGTTTTCGGTGTATCCACTACTTATCGTCGGAATGTTAATGTTCGGCTTTGGTGATTCAATTTTCGGGCCTTCATTCAACGGGATGCTTTCAAAGTCTGTTAGTTCTAGTGAACAAGGAAGGATTCAAGGTGGAAGCCAATCTATTCAAGCTTTAGCAAGAATGATTGGTCCTATTATTGGAGGGAAAATCTATGTATCGCTTGGTCATGCTGCACCTGCTTTTATGGGTGTGATCCTTATAGTTGCGGCAATAGCAGTTTTGTATAGGGGGACACGTGCAACTGTATAACAGATAGATATAAGAACAAATAATAGGGTGACAGAACTTAGGAATAAGTGCTGACACCCTATTTGTTTACAGTTTGAGGACTAAGAGAAATTCTTTTACTGTTTAGGAATTTATTCTGCAATGCTCTCATGGTAAATGACTAGATAGTTTAATTATGCTTGTGCTGAAGTAAATAATGACTCCATTTTCAATTTGCTCTTCTCTCGAATTTCAGCATCTGCGTGTCTCATAACGTATTTATGCGCTACAGCGATTGCTAAAACATCATCTAATAAGCCAATCCCAATAATAGCAGCTATATCTGGAATGAAATCAATTGCTAATACGTAATAAGATAAAGCGGCTAATATTATGAATTTCGCTTTAGTAGGTAATTCTTTCTTTTTCATTGTGTAGAATAAAATAATACTTTCATATACGCTGGATTTACCGAGGTTTACAGAGCTTTTTTTGAACTTTTTCCAAAGTGTCTGTTTCTCCATATAAACACTCCTTTTACAAAAACATAGATTTTTTAAAAGGATGGACAAAGAAGTGAGAGATTAATCAATTTTATTGTTTTTCTTAATTATATATTTCCATAAAAATAGGGGAATACCTGTTCAAAATAATATAATTTGGATTATGCAACGATTCACAGTGTTCCGTTACATAGTATATATATTGTAAGATGTATGTGGGTGATTTAGTTATTATTATGCATTTTATAAGCGGTATGGGGGAAGGAAAATGAAAATAATAGAACTACCAATTGAATTCGAATTTAATGGGCAAAAACAATGTATTTATCCAAGTTTAATTATAGTACATAATGAATTAACGTTAGTCGATACAGGATATCCAAGCTTTTTACCTTTAATTGAAAATGCAATGTTAAAACATGGATATGAGATGAAAAACTTAAAGAATATAATTATTACCCATTATGATGATGATCATCTAGGGGCTTTATATGATTTCAAATTGAAATATCCTCAAATTAATATTATTGCTAGTGAAATTGAATCTAACTATATTAGTGGTGATATAAAATCAGAGAGGTTAGTTCAAGCTGAAGAAATGTTAGAACGTATGCCAAATGAAGAAAAAGAATTTGGCAAATGGTTTATACAACAGTTAAAAAATATAAAACATATTTCCGTCGATGAAAAAGTACATGATGGTCAAATGATTTTGAATAATGAATGTCAAATAGTAGCGACGCCAGGACATACTTCGGGGCATATTTCATTATATTTTCCGAATTTAGACTGTGTAATTACAGGAGACGCAGCGGTTCAAGAGAATCGAGAGTTAGTTATAGCTAATCCGAATTTTTGTTTAGATATAGAAAAAGCAAAAGAGTCATTAAATAAGATTAAAAGTCTTAAAGCAGCACAGTATTATTGCTATCATGGAGGAAAGCTTACTGTATAAACTAATGAAAACCGGTCTTTCCTAAATCGAAAAGATCGGTTTTTTAGTTCATATATTTTGCGATTTCAACCAAATCAGTAACATTATATTTCGGTAAAATTGAAATATATATGCAAAGAAGAATATATATAATTTGAGCAAGGGTATAGGGGGAAAAGATGGGTTCGTGATTTGATGTAATAGCAAATGTTATTTTATTTTATCCTCGAAATGACATGAAATTGAAACACCATATCGCAAAATTAAGTGAATTTGAGTGGTTTCGAAGGCTACACGAAGATACAAAGTATACAAGATTAATTTGGAGTAATAGAAAAATTAAAAAGTTCATTCTATCTTCTACTAATATGCAAGCATTAATAAAATCTGAGAAAAAACAAAAAGAATTTGTCCATCTAGTACAGGATGAATATAAAAAAAGAAGATAAGAATTTTTTTATTTTTCATATTTAGCGAAACAAATGGTACAATGAAAGCTAATGTGAAAAATAAGGAAAAGAAGTGGTCTATTTGAAAAACTTTTTAGAATTAGGAATTAGTGAAACTTTTAATCATACATTACGTGAAAATGGAATTACAGAAGCAACACCAATTCAAGAGAAGGCAATTCCAGTTATTATGTCAGGTAAAGATATTATTGGGCAGGCGAAAACAGGAACGGGTAAAACGTTAGCATTCGTGTTACCGATTTTAGAAAAAATCGATCCAGAGTGTAGTGATGTTCAGGCTTTAATCGTTGCGCCAACAAGGGAACTAGCCCTACAAATTACAACTGAAATTAAAAAAATGCTTGTTCAAAGAGAAGATATTAATGTACTAGCGATATATGGCGGGCAAGATGTCGCACAACAGTTGAGAAAATTAAAAGGTAATACACATATTGTTGTAGCGACACCGGGACGATTATTAGATCATATACGCCGTGAAACAATTGATTTAAGTAATCTTTCAACGATTGTATTAGATGAAGCGGATCAAATGCTTTATTTTGGTTTCTTATATGATATTGAAGATATTTTAGATGAGACACCTGGTAGTAAACAAACGATGTTATTCTCAGCAACGATGCCAAAAGATATTAAAAAATTAGCGAAGCGTTATATGGATGAGCCGCAAATGATTCAAGTACAAAGTGAAGAAGTAACGGTAGATACAATTGAACAGCGTGTCATTGAGACGACAGATCGTGCAAAGCCAGATGCACTTCGTTTTGTTATGGATCGTGATCAGCCGTTTTTAGCAGTTATTTTCTGTCGTACAAAGGTTAGAGCAAGTAAGCTTTATGATAATTTAAAAGGACTAGGTTATAATTGTGCTGAACTTCATGGTGATATACCTCAAGCGAAACGTGAAAGAGTTATGAAGAGTTTCCGCGAAGCTAAAATTCAGTACTTAATTGCAACGGATGTAGCAGCTCGTGGACTTGATGTAGATGGTGTAACGCACGTATTTAATTTTGATATCCCTGAAGATGTAGAAAGTTACATTCACCGCATTGGCCGAACAGGACGTGCAGGTGGATCAGGTCTTGCAATTACGTTCGTTGCAGCGAAAGATGAAAAACATTTAGAAGAAATTGAAAAAACGCTTGGTGCACCAATACAAAGAGAAATAATCGAACAACCGAAGATAAAACGTGTAGATGAAAATGGAAAACCGGTACCAAAGCCGGCTCCAAAGAAATCAGGTCAAAATCGTCAAAGAGATAGCCGCGAAGGTTCAAGAAGTGAATCAAGACGTGATTCGAGAAATAGCTCGAGAAGTGATTCAAGAAATAGTTCGAGAAATAGTTCTAGAAATGAAAATAACCGATCATTTAATAAGCCAAGTAATAAAAAAGGTAGTACAAAGCAAGGTCAGCAAAGACGTGGCCGTTAAATAGTTATAATTGTAAAAGAGTCGCAAAATATTGTGGCTCTTTTTTTGTTTGTATACAACAAGGATGATGGCAAGAAAAAACAAAAATTTCATTCACCGCATTTGAAATTTATAAAGGAAATTTTATAGTCCAAAACCAGTAGAGCAAGGGTATTACTACCATGTCGCAATTCAAGAACAAGTGCAACTTATGCATGAAAAATATTTAAGCAGAAAAATCGAGAGAAAGCAATTTGTAACATATTCAAACGGTATGGGAATGTTATGCAGTAGCAAAAGAGAACGGAACTTATTATGTCTATTATTTCGGCAGAACACTTTGGTTGAAAGAAAAGGTATTAAAGTGAGCGAGTATTTTCATTACACGTTCCGCAATTATCGAAAGGGGACAAGAGAAGTTTATGAAGAATTTAACTCGTATTGGGGTACGATCGTTGGAAACTGGAAAAATAATTTGTTCTTTTTGTTCGATGGGGAACTCAAGAGGCACAACTGCCATCTTTATTAGTAAATTGCTTACTATGATGATGAAGGTAATGAAGAATGAAGTTACCAGAAGGGACAGCATGCGAAATAAGAAAAAAGGACTAGCAGTCGTACCTGCCGTCCTTTAATAGGAGAAAAAGTAATCTTGTTTAGAACTACGCATAAACAGAAAATCTGCTTGTAATTAGTTTTACCCTAAATATACGTGTCTATACAAAAAAGGGATAAGTAAAAAATACTTATCCCCGGAAGGGAAATCCCAAGCACCAAAATGGCTCGTATTGGTCTGCAGGTTCAAAAGTAGTATATGTAAAACGAAAAATCTCATACAAAAAGCAGACAACGATTTTGGTTGTCTGCCAGTGAGTTCAATGAGTTAGCTAATTGTGATAATTTGCATCCCCATTGCGAGAAGAGTGAAGCTGCTAGTTCAAACAGCTTGTTGGTATTATTTTCGATTTCTTAAAAAATATACAGAGAAAGCAGATAAGTGAAGAACCTACCTGCTTTTGCAGTAACAAAAGAAAGAGGTATTAGCCGTGGAAACGGCGGCTTGAAAATAGTATGTATTTTTGTTTGAAAAATATTCAAGAGGTGAAGAAACATGGAATGTTTAAAAGGTGTTTGTGAAATTAATCAGCTAATTAGTAAAACAAAATAGTTATTTGGGAGAAAGGGAAAATGAATATGAGATGAATTGAAGCTGTTGAAGAATTATTTGAAGTGATGAAAGAATACTTTTGGAAGGGAACATCTTTAAAGGGTGAAGCTAATGATTTTAATATTGTATCTTGGCTAATTGAAGAAGCGATCCGTAAAACAAAATAAAGATTTCATTTTGTAGCAATGGGGAATAGATATGTGTACTTATTGGGGGAAAGTAGATAGGGCAAGAACCGGAACAAAATAAAAGAGCGGCTAGCAAAAGCTAACTGCTCAATACAAGGAGATACAGAGAAGACTACTTTAAATGAATGTTGGCATACAGCCTACATACAGTATTGACCGAATATTTATTTTAAATTCAATTTATTTAAAGTAAACATCCCAACAGATAAAATGGTTGCGCCTGCTACAGAACCTAGCCAGTCTCTCCAGCCTAATGTATTTAAAGATGCATCTGTTAAATCCGTAATTAAGAAGATAGCAAACATTAATACACCAAATGCTAAGCATCCCCAAAATGTTTGCAAATATTTAATCATTTTCTTTCGGAACTTGCTCATATAAATCACCCTTATTAATAATTTATATTTTTATAAATAAATTATCGCATGTGCGAAAATTAAAAGTGCGAAATATGCAATATTACATATTGGAACTCAACAAAATACTCCATTGATAAATACATAGATTGAACCGAGGGGGAACCGTATCGTATGAATCAATTGTCATTTTTTGAAGTCATCGATGTAAAGGAGATGCGCTGACTTGTGGTGAAGGAGCTGAAAAACTACAAAGTGTTGTGCGTCTGGATGAAGAATCGAGAAAAATAGGATCAAGCGGAGGGCATCGTTCTTTTCCTAAAATGAAAGGTGACGATAAAAAACATGAGATACGTTTTAAACAAATTGAGCGGACATTAAAAAATAAAAATTTATAAAGGAAATAGAAAGTAGGATGTTGTATATACAATAATAGGAAACTTTTTACTAACTAAACATATAATTTTAATAGACCGACAGTCGGTCTATTAGGGAGGAGAACTTGAATGCGAATTGTAAAGGAGTATGAGGAGCGTAGAAAGGAAATTTTAGAAACAGCTGAGCGTTTGTTTCTTACGAAAGGTTATACGAAAACAACCGTGAATGACATTTTAAAAGAAATTGGTATAGCAAAGGGGACGTTTTATCATTATTTTAAGTCGAAGGAGGAAGTAATGGATGAAATCATTATGAGGATTATTAAAGAGGATGTCACTAAGGCGAAAAGGATTGTCTCCAATCCCGATATTCCAGTTTTAGATAAGTTATTTAAAATTTTAATGGAACAATCACCAAAATCAGGAGATGTAAAAGAAAAAATGATTGAACAATTCCATCAACCAAATAATGCAGAAATGCATCAGAAAAGTTTAGTGCAATCCATTATACATTTATCCCCTGTATTAACGGAAGTTTTAGAGCAAGGAATAGAAGAAGGTATATTTTCTACTCCATACCCACAAGAAACAATTGAATTATTACTCTCTTCAGCACAAGTCATATTTGATGATGGTTTATTCCAGTGGAAACCGGAAGAAATGATAAACAGAGCTAAAGCTTATATCAAAATGATGGAAGCATCTGTCGGAGCGAAAGAGGGATATTTTGATTATATGATGGAAGTTTTAATTAAACAGAAATAGTGATTTTCTGTTTGAGTATTATCGACCGGCAGTCGGTCTAGCTAAATGAAGGATGTGATGAGTATGCCAGCAAGTATTCAATCTTCCTTGAAAGATTTTCACTTAATGGTAAGTGGTCAAATTATTACTATTTTAGGTTCAACACTATTACGTTTTGCACTGTCTTTATATGCGCTAGATATCACAGGACGTGCCGATATATTTGCAGGGTTATATGCCGTAACGAGTATCCCGTTTTTGTTAGCTCCTCTTGGCGGAGCGATAGCAGATCGTTCCAACCGCCGTAATGTAATAGTCATTTTGGATTTTATAAACGCTGCTATTGTATTAAGTTTTATAGTTTTGTTATTAACTGAATCGGTATCTATTTTATTGATTGGAACAATTATGTTTTTACTAGCAGTCATTAGTGCAATGTACGCACCAGTTGTAATGGCGAGTATTCCGCAATTAGTTCCAGAGAAAAAGTTAGAACAAGCAAACGGTATCATAAATGGTGTGCAAGCATTATCTAATATAGTTGCTCCTGTATTAGGAGGAATATTATACGGCATAATTGGTTTGAAAATGCTCGTAATAACAAGTTGTCTTGCTTTCTTTTTATCTGCGATTTTAGAAATGTTTATTACAATACCATTTATAAAAAGAATACAGGAAGGCCATATCGTACCTACAATTGTAAAAGATATGAAAGAAGGTTTTCTTTATGTTTTAAAGCAACCTTTTATTTTGAAGGCTATGTTACTAGCCGCTTTATTAAACTTAATTTTGACACCGTTATTTGTTGTTGGAGGACCTATTATGTTACGAGTAACTATGCAGAGTAGCGATACGATGTATGGAATTGGAATGGGATTAATTGATTTTGCAACTATATTAGGTGCATTGTCAATCGGTTTCTTTGCTAAAAAGTTACAGATGAAAACATTATATAATTGGATGCTTATCATAGCTTTATTAGTAATGCCAGTGGCACTATCAGTTACACCGTTTATTCTTAATTTAGGATACTATCCACCATTTATCCTCTTTATACTTTCTTCTCTTCTAATCGCAATGATTATGACAATTGTATCCATCTATGTGATTACTGTAGTCCAAAAGAAAACACCAAATGAAAATCTAGGAAAAGTGATGGCATTTATAACAGCGGTATCTCAATGTATGGCACCAATTGGGCAAGTCGTATATGGTTTTATGTTTGAAGGATTCAGTACGAAAATTTATTTACCTATATTTGCTATTAGTTTCATTATGATAATAATAGCGGTGGTGACGAAGAAAATATTAAGAAATGAAGGGAACTAGCTTCATATGCTTAGAGTATTAGCGAAACCCAACCCTAATCAATTCTTCATCATTTATTTCAATTACGAATCTATATTCTTTGTCTAATAGCCAGTAATAAAAACTGACTGCATCAACGTCAACTAGTGATTGGAATACTTTATCAAGATTTGTACTTACTACAGGGATTTCATAGTTATCCCATATTATAAAAATCTGTTCATCAAAATCTAGTTTGTTTGCTCTAATAAGGGAAATTATTTGTTCTTTGTTCGAAGCTATGAATTGATTATCTATCTGTTCCCAATCTATTCTTCCCGATACAGTTATAGGAAATGAATTCATTAAAATAGTAGCAATCTGCTGGCTTTTTTCTTGGGAGAAAATGAGAGTTTCGTTTCCTAGGGATTCAAGGCATTCACTAAACAAAGGGTTTATGTCATTGTTGTTTTTGGTTTTCAGTGCTCTTAACTTTTGTTGCAATCTCCATTGTCTTGACGATCTATCATCCATTTTTAACATTCCTTATACAATTATTTAAGAATGAGTATAGCATATAAGGGAAGTCTTTATGAAAAGGAACTTTTTAAATATAAATTAAACAAAAGCGTTATTTGAAAAAAGGGCCTTTTAAGGAAAGATAAGAGGCCATCAAAAAATATAACAACATGAGAATTTTATATTATGTATATACAATTTAAAGAGTTAGTGGAAATAATAAAATGTATAAAATTCTTATAAAAAAGCCCTAGGATTAGGGGATCTGGGGCTTCCTCTGTTGGTATATCTCACACGACATTATAAAAAGAAAACAACTTAATGAAGATAACACATGAATGTTTCGTAAATGTATCAAAAAAGTGAACAAAAACGTTATTTTATTAGAAAAGTATGATTGTATGAAAGAAGAGGCGTTAGCAAAAATATACCTTAACGAAATCGGCTTTATTTTTCAGCAAAGTATTCTTCTTAAGTGACTCATGTTGTAAAGGTAGCAGCGAAAACAGAAAGAGTTCTTTTTTTTGCAGACTGAGAAATTGTTAGTGAAATATGGATGGGGAAATATGAACATGATTATTTGAAAGTACGGGAAGAGAAATTGCTAAAATGGCAAGATGTACTTGGATTTTAAAGGGAAAAAACTCCTATTGAATGTAGGAGTTTTTTCTTTGTTTGAAAGTTCAAAAAGATATATAATAATTTTCTGACTATTAAAATGTGGAGGGTAAAAATGAAAACTGAAACGTTACAAACACAAGAAGATATTTTAAAAATGCTTGATTCATTATTAAGACCTGCTGAACCATTTTGGAATGAGTTTTATGAGAATAGAGAAAAGGATGTTCCGTTTTTTGAAAATGTTCCAGATGAGAATCTAGTTTCTTATATACAAAAAGAGAGAGTTTTAAAAGGGAAAATATTAGAACTTGGATGTGGTCCGGGTAGAAATGCAATTTATCTAGCGAATGAAGGATTTGATGTAACAGCAGTGGATTTATCTGTAGAAGGCATTAACTGGGCAAAAGAGAGGGCATTGGCAAAAGGGGTAGAAATTCATTTTATTTGTGATTCAATTTTTAATTTAGAGGTTCAAAACGAATTTGATTTTGTATATGATTCGGGCTGTTTGCATCACATTCCACCGCATAGAAGAATAAATTATGTGGATTTAATTAAAAACTCATTAAAATCGGGTGGTTATTTCGGATTAACATGTTTTGCAGCAGGCGATTTAGATGAGCGAAATGGATCAGAAATAACAGATTGGGACGTATATAGAGAATGGAGTCTACAAGGTGGTCTTGCATACTCGGAAGAAAAGTTAAGAGAGATATTTAAAGAATTTGAGGTAATTGAGATTAGAAGGATGAAACAAATGAAACAACCGAATGAAATGTTTGGAGAATCATTTCTTTGGACAGCATTATTTAAGAAGAAATAATAAAGTAGATAATTGACAAACTCATCGTTTTTATAGACAATATATTCATAGGAATATACGTTCGGTTTTTGAGTGACGTATGTTTTACATAAATACATAACAAGGGGCTGTCTCCATATGAGTAACACAAATCAAAAAATTACTACGTTTTTAATGTTTGAAGGCAAAGCTGAGGAAGCAATGAATTTTTATACGTCGCTATTTGATCAATCAGAAATTGTAAGTATTTCTCGCTACGATGAAAATGGACCTGGTAAAGAGGGAACTGTAATTCATGCAAATTTTACGCTAAATGGCCAAGAGTTAATGTGTATTGATAGTTATGTAAATCATAATTTTACATTCACTCCAGCTATGTCTCTTTATGTAACTTGTGAGACAGAAGAAGAAATTGAAACGGTCTTTCATAAACTAGCGCAGGATGGAGCAATTCTCATGCCTTTAGGTTCTTATCCGTTTAGTAAAAAGTTTGGCTGGTTAAATGATAAGTATGGTGTATCTTGGCAGTTAACTCTTGCTGAATAAAAAAGAAAAAGCATAGCTTATTTGTTTAATGGATTTAGTTAAAAGCTTGAAAAATTAAATAACATAAAAAAGCGTTCCAACTGTCAACAGATTTGGAATGCTTTTTTTGTGGAAATGAGTTGTTTAAAACTTACCAATTCTACGATTATTTTAAATGAATGGAATGGATGTGTATTTTTGTGTCTTTTTAGAATTTTTAGTGTTTATCTGTTAATATAAATATAGACAACTATGTATGAACTATCAGGCGGGTTAATAGAAAAAGGAAAGCATAAATAGTTAATAAGTTTACACTTAAAATGCAACTAGATCGTTAGGAGGACTAATCGCAATGGATATTACACAACAAAACAGTAATGCATGGGATAAGAAGGTTGAAGAAGGTTCTAGATACACGCAGCCTGTAAGTAGCGAGATTATTGAGAAAAGCAAATCAGGTGAATGGGAGATTACAGTCACTACGGAAAAGTCAGTTCCTAGAGAGTGGTTTCCAAAGTCATTAGATGGATTAAAGATACTTTGCTTAGCGTCAGGTGGTGGACAACAAGCACCTGTTCTAGCTGCTGCTGGAGCAGATGTAACAGTTACTGATATATCTAAGAAGCAATTGGAACAAGATGAAAAGGTAGCAAAACGGGATGGTTTGACTTTAAAAACCGTACAAGGAGATATGTCAGACCTTGGTGATTTTGAGGATGAATATTTTGATATTGTTATAAATCCTATTTCTAATTTGTTTGTAAAAGATGTTCATCTTGTATGGAATGAAGTTTCTAGGGTTTTAAAGAATAAAGGTATTCTTATTGCTGGATTTACAAATCCGTTACTATGGATCTTTGATGATAACCAAGAACAAAAAGGTATTCTTGATGTTAAACATTCAATTCCTTCATCAACATTGGATTATTTACCAGAGGATGAAGTTCAAGATTACATCGATTCAAATCAAACAATAGAATATGCGCATACTTTAGAAGACCAAATCCAAGGCCAAATTGAAGCTGGTTTTGCTATAACAGGTTTTTATGAGGATGATTTTGGTGGGACAAGGATATTAGATAAGCATATTAAAACATTTATTGCGACAAAAGCTATAAAGTTAAAGATGGATTAAGAATTTTTGCTTGTCATACGGGGCGTTAGTCGAAGAATGCTCTTAAAATAGAAAAGGATGGTGCTTTCCATCCTTTTCCTTATGTATTTTGAGTGTCGAAACTATTCTCAAAACAAGTTTTACACTACCAATTGTATAATTAGGTTATGCTTTTATATTAAGAATTTTGCTGACCAAATCTTTTCCCGAGTTTAGCTAACAATTCAGGTTGATCGCTTTGGCTCATTATAACTTCAATAAAGATAAGTTGATTCTTATTAAAAGTTATATTTGTTAAGACTTCTGCTAATTCTGCTTCATTCTCTACTTTAAATGTTAGACTTTTTTCTTCTGATCCAAATACCATTGATAGTTTATTGTAATCCCACATTTGTATATCATTATAAGGTTGGTTTTGGCCGTGAATGGCACGTTCAACAGTGTATCCGTTGTTATTGATTAAAAATATAATCGGTTTTAAATTTTGATCTAGTATAGTTGATAACTCTTGGGCAGTTACTTGGAAAGAACCATCACCAATAATTAAAATGTTGCGCCGTGATAAATTGGCGAGCTGTGTACCAAGTAGAGCGGGCAGTGTATATCCGATAGATCCCCATAACGGTTGTCCTACATATGCAGTGTTATTAGGTAGAGGGATAGCAGCACTACCAAAGAAAGGTGTTCCTTGTTCTACAATTAAGATGTCGTTTTCTTGTAAGAAATGGTACATTTGCTGCCAAAAACGTTTTTGTGTGACCATTTGTGCTTTTGGAATGAACTCTTCAGTAAAAGGTGATGATTCTAAAATAAATGGCTTAACGTCAAGGGTATCTTTATTACGATGCTCAATTGAATCACTTAAATGTTGTAAAACATCCTGCATTACAACTGGACCGTATTTTTTATCTATAATTTTCACAGTGTAGGGATGGATTTCTATAACTTGTTCTTTTGTAAAACCTTGTGTGAAGCCGCCTGTAATAGTATCAGTTAACTTCACACCAATACTAAAAATACAATCAGATTCATCAATTCTTTTTCTCAAGTACGGAGAACTTACATCACCAGTATAAATCCCTATAAATTGAGGGTGTTTTTCTGGGAATATTCCTTTTCCCATACTTAACGTCGCGATGGGAAACCCAGTTTTTTCTACAAATTGATGTAAATTTTCTTTAGCGTGAAATCGATCTACTTCAAAATCAGCTAAAATTACAGGTTTTTTGGCGTTATTTATTATTGAAGTGGCATGTAGTGGCATTTTATCCAACGCTTCTTTATTACTTAAAATCGGTTTATATAAAATTGGTTCTGTAGGTTTATTAATTGGTTTATTATATACATCAATCGGCAAATTAATATGAACCGGGCGTTTTTCATTCCAACATGCACGTAAAACACGGTCAATTTCCTCAGCAGCATGCTCAGGTTTTACATTTGTTTGTGCCACAGTGATTTCTCGATACATATTGGAAAAGTGATCGAACTTTCCATCTCCTAACGTATGATGGACGATTGCTCCATTTTCCATTACTTTAGTTGGTGGCGTACCCGTGATTTTTATAACTGGCACGTTTTCCGCATATGAGCCAGCAATACCGTTAATAGCGCTTAATTCTCCAACTCCGAAAGTAGTAATAAGAGCAGCGATTCCTTTTATGCGAGCGTACCCATCTGCTGCATATGCAGCATTTAATTCGTTACAATTGCCAATCCACTTTAAATTTTCATGTGCTACCACATCATCTAAAAAGGCAAGATTATAATCACCAGGAACCCCAAATATATGTTCAATTCCTAATTCATGTAGTCTATCCAATAAATATGTACTTACAGTATATTGTTTTTTCAAATGAATCATCTCCTAATTATGCAATGAATGTTTCAATAGACTAAATAAGTTCTAATGCGTTGATTAAAATATTCATTACTAGATTGTGGTATAATTTACATACAGGGGGAAAGTAGATGACACAACATAAAGAAGAACAGATGAATGAGGCATTAGCATTATTTTATTTTGCATATAAAACATTTACTGAAAAGCCAGATGAAATTATAAAAGAATATGGCATTCAACGAGTACATCATCGAATTTTATTTTTTATCGCACGTTTTCCAGGGATAAGTGTAAATGAGTTATTATCACTATTAGAAATAAGTAAACAAGCTCTCCACGGACCGCTACGTCAACTTGTGGAAAAGGGCTTAATTGAGAGTAATGAAGCTATGCATGATCGACGTGTGAAACAGTTGTCTTTAACAGAAAAAGGTACAGATTTAGAGAAAAAACTGAGTGATGTACAAAGACAACAAATGGGTGCTATTTTTTCAAAATTTGGTGAATCATGTGAGGACAATTGGCACCAAGTTATGAATGAAATGGCAAATAGCCGATCAGGTTTTGATGCTTGGATAACGAAACGTGAACTACCAGTCGATCAAAAATAATGAAAAAACTTCTGTTTTTATCGTTTGAAAAAGAACAAATTTTATCCATACATTTGGCAACTATGATTTGGTCATAGAGTGAATGGATAAAAAGATACATTACTAGATACTTTATACGTGTACGCAATGGAACAATAAAATTCACATTTCCGAAAGGGGAATTATAATGATAAAACTTGTACTTATTCGTCACGGACAAAGCTTATGGAATCTTGAAAATCGCTTTACTGGATGGACAGATGTTGATCTATCAGAGAATGGATTAAGTGAAGCGAGAGAAGCAGGAGCAATATTAAAGAGAAACGGATATACTTTTGATGTGGCTTATACATCTGTATTAAAACGCGCAATTCGGACGTTATGGATTGTACTTCATGAGATGGATCTTACTTGGGTCCCAATACATAAATCTTGGAAGCTAAATGAAAGACATTATGGTGCATTGCAAGGGCTGAATAAAGATGAAACTGCACAAAAATATGGTGAGGAGCAAGTTCATATTTGGAGAAGAAGTGTTGATGTAAGACCACCGGCTCTTACTGAAGACGATCCTCGATATGAAGCGACCGATCCAAGATATAAAACACTCAAAAAAGGTGAATTTCCATTAACTGAATGTTTAGAGGATACGGAGAAGAGAGTACTTGCTTATTGGCATTCAGAAATTGCGCCGACATTAAAAAGTGGTAACAAAGTAATTATTTCATCACACGGTAACACAATTCGCTCGCTAGTAAAATATTTAGACAACCTTTCAAGTGATGGTGTAGTTTCATTAAATATTCCCACTAGCATTCCGCTTGTTTATGAATTAGACGAAAACTTACGTCCGATTCGTCATTATTATTTAAGTATGGATGGAGAAGTACCTGAAGGGGAAATTCCGAAACATATTTCTTTTTAATACGAAAATTTGAAATGAATGCTTGTCTACATATACAATATAGACTCATGGTAAAGTGAAATTTTAATCAGTGGGGGTCTTACTGCCCACAAATAACAGGATAAAAGACGTGGTACTTTCTAATGTATATGCGATGTAGCTAATTTTAGAAGCTTGTCCACGTCTTTTGTCATAAAGAGAGCAGCTTGCGCATGTAATGATATCGTGAGTAGTTTTTGAATGGAGGGTGATGTGATTAATGATCTCTAACATTCGAATTGGCTTATTTGTTTTAGCGATTGTCTTTGTAGTCCTTGTTTTCTTTTATTGGAAAAATGAGGAGTTGTACGAGGAGAAAAAGCAACGTATTAGAAAGACTTGGTATGGTTTGTTTATCATATCTGTCACCGTGTATTTCATGATAAAAGGAATTGATTTAACCCTCTGGAAAAATCTTTTAATGTTTACTGCAATGGTTATTTTTGTTGATATTGCGTTCATTTTAACACCTAATATTTCTGAAATATGGGGTGCGAAATTTAGCGATATTGGCAAGACAGTTCAATCAATAAAACGATCATTAATTGCATCTAAAGCGAGAGGAGAAATATACACGACAATTATTCAAAATGTTAATCCAGCAATATTCGGTACGATGGAATGGCATACGGAAGAGGAATATACAAAGAGCTTAAATGCATTTTTAGATTCATATGGGGAAAAGATTGGTGCGAAAATTGTTGTTTTTGAAGCCGCGAAAGAATTAAATACAAACTTTCGTGGTATTCGCTCGCAATTTAGTATTATCGTTCCGTTAGAACATATCGAGCAATTGAATGAGCAGAAAGCGGTGCAAGTAGAAAATGTCGGGATTATACCAGCAAAAATAGTAAGTGACGTTTTCATTGTTATTGATGGAAAGAAAAATAACCTGCAAGATCGGGATTTTGAAAATGTATATAATTTAACAATACATCATAGTTATTTTAGTAAATAAGGACAGAATCTTTTTCTGTCCTTTTCTTCTATACATAAATTAAAAACAAAATCCGACAAAGTTGAATAAAATTGGACAATCATTCCTACACTAGCATGTAGAGGTGATTGTAGTGGTAAAAGATTATGACAATGATTTTTTTAAAGAAGGTAACGAAGATACAACAGATTTCTCTTTAATAAAAGGGGATACGTTGCAGCAAGTAGAAGAATTAGAAGAAGAATTAAAAAGAAAATCATAAGTGTACACTCTTTCTACATTTGCTATATAATATAAATAAAAGGTTGTATCTTTTGGAAAAGGGGGAGAAGAGATGGCTGAAGTCAATGTACAAAAGTCTTCGTTTTTTAAAGAAAAAAAAGAAGAATCAAATACAGATTTCTCTCTTGTGAAAGGTGCATTAACTCAAAATGTAAATCGATTAGAAAAACTTATAGAGGCGATTCCATATAAGTATATAAAAGAGGGTAATTTAAAAGAGAATGCGTAAAAGCATTCTCTTTTAAATTACTTCTTTATGATTTGTTTATCCGCTATTTCTTTTTTTGTTTAAAAATAATTTTATACATATAATATCCAAGAGCTGCAAAAATAAATCCAATAGCAGCACCAACTATTTCTCGCATAAACAATAAGTATAAAGAAGCAATAATTAGGGCAAATAAGATTAAAAGTAGTACATACTTTGAAATAAATTCTAACCCTTTGTACACTAGTAGAATTACACCTGAAAGAACAGTGATGATAGGTAATATCCTATTTTCGAAAAGACCTTCCTTTTTTTGGTTAGAATTCTGATGTTTATTCAATATAAATATACTCCCGTCTTAGAGGATTAATGTTTTATTAGTTTTGCTATTCCATTTTCGAAAAGATTTTTGGTTAAATAGGTTATATCAAAGGAATCATTTATTATATTTCGAGTTAATAGCCATTGGGTGTTTGGTGATTCAATAACAAAGAATCCATTGTCAGAAATAACCTCATTCTTTTCGGTTGTATTTAGGCGCATAATAGTGTAAATAGACTATGTTGTTTTTAAATCCATTATAAAATCTACTTTTTTATAATATCAAATATTATTATTAAATAGTAGATTAATATTGGTAATTTTATGATAATTAACAAAAATAAAAAAGAGAGAACGTCAGGTAGGAGTTAAAGGTACATCAGATTTCTCTTTAATAAAAGGAGATACTTTGCAGCAAGTAGAAGAGTTAGAAGAAGAATTAAAAAGAAAATCATAAGTGTACACTCTTTCTGCATTTGCTATATAATATAAATAGAAGATTGTATCTTTTTGAAAAGGGGGAGAAGAGATGGCTGAAGTAAATGTACAAAAGTCTTCATTTTTTAAAGAAAAAAAGGAAGAATCAAATACAGATTTCTCTCTTGTAAAAGGTGCATTAACGGAAAATATAAGTCGGTTAGAGAAGTTAATGAATAATAGTACTTCAAAATATATGAGAGCAAAAAAAGAGAAAGAAAATGCATAGTGCATTTTCTTTCTCTTTTTATATGCAATTTTAATGTTTAACGAGCGGATATTAAAGTATGAAATAGAAAAGGAAAATAATGAATCATGGTATAATGATAAAAGACTTACATACTATTTTTTCATTTTGAGAGGAGCTTGAACATGTATTCTACTTTAGAACAATTAACAAAGCACCCTGTATTTTATCATTTTGCAGAAATTTCAAAGATTCCTAGAGGATCAGGTAATGAAAAGGAAATTAGTGATTATTTAGTGGGCTTTGCAAAAGAGCGTAACTTAGAAGTCATTCAAGATGAAGCATTAAATGTCATTATTAAAAAAGAAGCAACAGCTGGTTATGAAAATGTACCAGCTATTATTATTCAAGGTCATATGGATATGGTTTGCGAAAAAAATCAAGCAACAGTACATGATTTTGAAAAAGATCCAATTGAATTAAGAATCATTGGGGATATGTTATATGCAAATCAAACAACTTTAGGTGCTGATAATGGTATTGCAGTTGCGTATGCATTAGCTTTATTAGATTCAAAAGAAATTACGCATCCAGCACTTGAAGTCGTTATCACTACTGAAGAAGAAACGACAATGGGCGGGGCTTTTGCTATTGATCCAAATCATTTTGAAGGAAAGATATTTATAAATATTGATTCTGAAGAAGATCATAAATTACTTGTAAGTAGTGCAGGTGGTGCGAAAGCTGTTGAAACAATTCCCGTAATTTGGGATGAAACGCCAGCGAATATGGATGCATACCGTCTATATGTTGGTGGTCTAAAAGGCGGACATTCTGGTATGGAAATTGATAAACAACGCGGTAATGCGAACAAAGTATTAGGACGAGTATTACGTGATTTATCAGCACATACGGAGTTTAACATAAGTGAAGTTCACGGCGGATTAAAAACGAATGCAATTCCGCGTGAAAGTGTAGCTACAATTTTAATTCGTACAGAAGATGTAGGACAAGTAGAAGAAAAACTAGAATCATGGACACGTGTATTACAAGAAGAAATGCGTGCTGTTGATCCAGATGTTCATGTTACACTGACAAAATTGGATGAAAAAGTTGAAAAAGTATTTGCTAAAGAGACACAAAAGCAGCTTATTTCATCATTATTCTTAATTCCAAATGGCATTCAAAGTATGAGCATGGATATTAAAGGTCTTGTAGAAAGCTCAACAAATTTAGGCGTTATTGAAACGTTGCAAGATGGAATTAAATTACGTAACGAAGTGCGAAGTTCTGTAAGTAGTTTAAAACAACATGTTGCAGAAGAAATCAAATATATTGCTGAATTAGTTGGTGCTACATTTGAAATAGAGTCAGAGTATCCAGAATGGTCATACAATCCAAACTCACAAATTCGTAATTTATTTGAAAAAGTGCATCAAGAAAAATACAATAAAGAAATTGAAATCTTCGCTGTGCATGCGGGGATTGAGTGTAGCGCATTCGTTCAAAAAATGCCTGAATTAGATGCAATTTCATTCGGACCAGACATTTTTAACGTCCACACTCCAGATGAACATATCAGTATCTCTTCTGTAGTGAATAACTGGGGATTCTTCATTGATGTAATGAAGGGTACAAAAGAATTAGCTAAGTAATAACGACGAAATAAAAAGGAGCCTATAAAAATTTATAGGCTCCTTTTTTGTATTGGAATTTATCCCGCTATTTGCAGAGCAGCCCGATTGGTTTAACTAACAATCAGTGGGGGATGAATAAAACCACTACTGATCAAAGTTTCACTTTATGAGAAGTCATTTTTCGTTAGTATGTAATATTAAGCTTGAACAATTAATAAGGATGAATTGTTGATGTTTTTTAGTACTGATGAAGGGGTGGAGAAATGAAGGGAAGAAAGCATTTTATTGTTTGTATGTTTTTATTGTTCTTCACATTTAGTTTTATTGGTGTTCAGAAAATAATAGCAGAAGAAGTTGAATTTACAGGAACAACAGCTCCATTGAATGTAAATGTTAGAGAGGCAAAAAGTTTGAATGCAAATATTGTAGATGTGATTCCCGGAAATACAACAGTATCTTTTAAAGGATGGGAGTATGGTGAAGCGGTTAAAGATTACTGGACAGGAAATTTAGATAATCGTTGGTTTTATTATTTTAAAGATGGAAAAAAAGTATATGTAACGTCAGCGTATATTAATGGAAATCCTCCAAATACATCAATAGATCGTAAATTATCTGTACCTAACATATTACAAGAAAGATCAAATTGGTGTTGGGCAGGCACTTCGGTTTCAGTTTTAAATTATTTTGGGAAAACTCCTTCACAAGATCAGTACGTTAGGTATGTTAAGGGTGGATCATATAATAATCCTGCAACTTCACGTGAAATACAATATGGATTATCAGGATATGGTGTTAGCTCAGCTATAAGTTCTGGAGCAAAATCATATGATTGGTTCAAAAGTCAAATTAATAGTAATCAGCCGATGATTGCACTCATTATGTGGCAAAATGGGGCTAACATCGGACACTTTTTAGTACTTGATGGATTTTATAAAGGGACAAATGGAACAGATTATATAACGTACATGGACCCTTGGTATGGTGATCATTATAATCATAATTTCAGTACGTTCCATAACAATAATAATTTTTGGTGGAGTGAAACTGTTTATAATATCCATGCAAACTAATAATATTAAAAGCGGGGGTTCATAAATGGGAAAACTACTTAAGCTTGTGATACCGTGCATGTGCTTAATGACCGTTATTATTTTCGCTAGTAAAATTAGTTATGCATCAAAAAATAAAAGTGAATCAGTACAATCGATCGCATTAAAAGATTATCAATATAGTAAGGGAAGTTCTTCTGAAAATTTAAGTTTTGAAAAAATAACAACATCTCCATTTTCGTTACCAATCTATGCAACAATTCCAGCACAGCAAATTTTAAATAGCTCTGAATTTAAGAATTTACTATTACCAACAAATGAAAAGCTGTGGTTTATTATGAAGGGGGAGCAGCCAGAAGGACTAATTGTTGCGAATGATACTGAACCGATTCGAACGGGCGGAGAAAATAGAAGTAAAGATTTATATGAATTATATACAGCAATAAAGAATAATACAAATGAAACAAAAGATATTAGTTATTTCGAATTTGAAGGGCAAGGAATATTGGTAGTAAATCAAAATAATGATCAAGAAATATACCTTAGTAAAGGTGCCGCTGCCATATTAAAACTTCCTACTGGTCAAAAAGTATTGAGCAGTGAAGTATTACAGAAAATGAAAGAGAGAATTGTAACTGCTTTTGAATAGTTAAATATAAACTGAATAAACAAATTAATTAATAAATGAATGAATATGCATTTAATATGAAATTTCATGTACTGTATTATTTTCGAAAATAATACAGTACATAGTATAAAAAGGATAAAAAAAGAAAAGAGTGTAAGATTTTATGAAAAAATGATGATTATAGTAGAAATAGTTGATTCTTACTTGTTTTGTATAAAGTTCGATTCAAATTACACTTCACATTTAAAATATTTAAATAATTCAAACGGAAAAGCTTGACCTTCACACTATGTAAAGGTTTACAGTAAGACAGAAAAGGAGGTTAAGAAATGAAAAAAATAACGAATTTGTGTATGAGTGCTATACTAACCACATCTATTTTCAGTGGTTATGCCCTAGGGAAGGGGATTGAGAAAGTTCAGGCGAAGGAAATTGAAAAAACGCAAAGAAAAGATATGAAGAAAGTAGAGGTGCGAAAACAAATAGGAAAGTATACAATGCCAGATGAAAAAAACAAACATGAAGGAACATGGCTACAATGGCCTCATGAATTTACATATGGGCAAAAATATCAGCAAGAAGTAGAGCCAATTTGGATTCAAATGACAAATGCTTTAAGTAAAGGCGAAAAAGTTCATATTGTTGCATATGATCAAGAAGAAAAAGAAAGAATTACTGAGGTTTTAATAGATCACGGGGTAAATATGGGGAAAATTGATTTCTTTATCGCACCTACTGACAATGTATGGGCGAGAGATACTGGACCAATTTTTGTTTATGATAATGACAAAAATCTAAAGATATTAGACCCAGGATTTAACGGATGGGGAAAGAAAACACCATATAAGAAAGATGCTCGTCTTCGTGAGAATCTTAGTAAACAGTTAGGAATTGAAAGAATTGATTGGAATAAATTTGTTCTTGAAGGTGGCGCATTTGAATTAGATGGTAATGGAACTGCTTTACTAACTAGAAGTGCTGTAACGAATAAAAATAGAAATGCAAAATTGTCAGAAAAAGATATTGAAAAATATATTAGTGACCTTGGGGTAACAAATTTTATTTGGTTAGATGGAGTACCTAACTTAGATATTACTGATTTTCATATTGATGGATTTGCAAAATTCCACGATAAATCTACTATTATAACATTAAACAAAAAAGATTTAGCTGAATGGGGAACGTCTGATAAAGATATTAACAAGTTGTTGCAGGCAAAAGATGCTGAGGGGAATAAGTACAAGTATGTATATCTGCCGCTAAGCAAGAATAATGTTACATTAGAAAATGGGAAGCAGCTTGATTATAAAGGTTCATATATTAATTATTATATAGCGAATCAAGTTATCTTAGTTCCTAACTATAATGATCCTAATGATAAAATAGCAAATGAGATGATTCAAAAACTTTATCCTGATCGTAAAGTTGTGGGAATTGATGTAAGAGAGCTTTATAAAAATGGTGGTATGATCCATTGTATTACTCAACAACAACCAATTAATTTAAAATAATATATTTATAGTGTTTAGAGAAGTTTTCTATTTCTTATGAGAACCTGTTTATCCATAGGATAGGTAAAGATGCGATGGCATTTTTACCTATTTTATTATATTTTTTATCCTGCATTAACGGGTAGCTCGAATGATTAAAGTTTCACTTTATAAGTTAAGTATACCTTTCCTATAAACTGAAGAAACCCACCCTTTTTGAAAAAAGCTTAATCAAAATGGATGGATTTTCTACATTAAAAACTATACTTGCTGTTGAAGAAGAAACATGTCTAAAGGTATGTTTTTACCTTTTAAAAGTCGTTCGAATCCCTTCAATAAAACATCCAAAGAGTCCTCTATTATCGGGGTTTTAAAAGTTTCTGGTACAATCATTCTTACTAAAATATCTAAATATAATCTATATTTTTTCTTTTAGCAAGCCATTCATGCCCATCACCTTCAGAATTACCTTAAATAATAAAAGTTCAGCGACTTTTCTGTTTTTATTTGTAAATGAACACATTATACTTGGCCAATTATTGTGCAACCTTTTCGAATAAATGATTTTCTTTATTTGAAAATAAGGGTGCATCTATAAAACCATAATGATAAACTAAAATACCTAATTCCACTCTAGAATTAATATGCCATTTTTCTTTAATATGATTAATTATCGTTGAAATTCTTCGAGGGGTAACATATATTTTTTTTGAAATTTCTACATCTGTAAATCCTTTTGCTACATAAATAGCCACTTCTAACTCTCTTTCGGTCAACATTCTTTTCATAAAATACGCTCCTTCGAAATTATTTATATAAAAATCAAAAGAAACTATTAAAAGAAATAAAGGTGAAAAATCATATTTATTTTAATCTGGCTATTTGCGGGTAGTAAGACTCCCACCTCAAAATTTAGATGTGGCAAAGAAGTCGGACTCCCTGAAAAAGCCTGCCTGGAGTGGACTAATAATCAGTGGGGATGAATAAAACTCTCATTGATTATTAGTGAACCATATTTTAATAATTTCTCGTATTGTGATTCAAGTTTGCAAAAAAACTATAAATCCATATAAATAGTAATTGTAACTATACTAATTTTACATTACATTAAAAGTTGGAAAATATTCTTATACTCATAAAGTGTTACATTTGAGGGAGGAAAGATGGAATTCTACAATCTTGGTATTATTATTAAAGAACTTAGAAAGAAAAAAACATGTCACAATCTGAATTATGTCATGGAATATGTTCACAAAGCCAAATTAGTAAGATAGAAAAAGGTATTATTTATCCATCTAGCATATTGTTGTATCAATTATCTGAAAGACTTGGTATTGACCCAAATTATATATTTGCGCTAACGAAAAACAAAAAAATAAAATATATTGAAAATGTAAAATGTGTAATGAGAGATTGTGTGAAACAAAAAGAATATAATGAGCTTTACGAAATAGTGAAAAAAGAGAAAAACGAAAATAATTTCCAATCAAAAGAAGATAAACAATTTCTATTATGGCATGAAGCGATTGCTATATATTATGTAAATGGAGCAACAATTAATGCTTTTGACATTTTAAATAGAGCACTAAAACAAACCTTAAGTAGTAGTAACTTTTTATCAGAAAAAGAAATAAGCATAATGAATTCAATTGCTATAATACATGCAGAAAATGAAGACTATGAGAAAAGCATAAATATATTAAAACAAAGTTTAATTAATTTTAATAAGATAGAATTCCCTAGAGAAAAAGAAATCAAATTAAGACTCATTCATACGTTAACAAAATGTTTACACCTTGCAAATCAATATGAAGAAGCAATAAAGTATAGTGAAATAGGCATAAAATTAGCTATAAATATGAATACTTTATACTTATTAGGTGAATTGTTTTTTGAAAAAGGTGCAATTTTATTAAAAGTTCAGCACTCTAATGAAGTTGGTTTAACATACATAAAAAAGGCATTATTTATATTTGAATTAACAGAAAGAAAACAATATATAAAAATGATCAGGGATAAATATATTAAAAATCAAGAATAAACAAGAAATAATTCTAACATAAGTTATTCCTAATTGGTATTTATTCCTAAAAAAAGTGCTGTAATACGAACTATTCCTAATTGTTATTTATTGCTAAAATAAATACCGTAATATTAGAACCTGTTTAAAATCTTTTTAATAAAATCGCTACACCTGCCAATAAGCAACTCTGTCTGCTATTTTCAAGTGT
>NZ_JBNPJZ010000067.1:0-43734 GCF_050312695.1 Bacillus sp. AF62
ACTATCATTCTTCCAGGAAAACGGGTTTCTTTATGCATTCATTTTTGGATATTTATGAGTTTTGCAACACCCTCAAGAAAATGAAAAGGCTATTTTTAATAGGGGGAAAGCTTAATAACTGGAGCAAAAGAATTGCTATTTATATATTTAACATACATATTTGTCTTTTAAATTGTAGGCGTGTTTTAGAATTTGTATATAGTAAATTCGTTAAAAAACTTGATAAATAATAAAATGTGTAAATTTTTTGACTATTTTATTAAAATTATTTAATATTTGTAATTTATTGTTTTATAATGATAAATGGGTCGATCGTGAATGTTTTAGATATTGCGATATATACTCGGATTAATTTATTCTAGGGAGGTTACAAAATTGGGTAAGAGAGTCATTATAAGAGTTTTTACATTATTATCAGTACTGGCATTATTCCTTAATGTATTTTTACCTAGGGCTAGTGCAGAGGTTATGACGCATGAGAAATATTCAATGGACTGGAGTTATAGTAATAGTCTAGGTAAGTACATTCGCACTGAAATGATTAAAAATTCAAGTGGTCAAATTGCTTATTGCTTAACCCTTGGATTAAAATCACCAAATGGTGAAGATCTTCCTGAAATGGGGAAAACAGATAATGTAGTATATAGAGTCTTATTAAATGGTTTCCCGCAAAAAAGTGCTGAACAGCTGGGAGTAGCTAATAAAAATGAAGCGCATTATGCAACGCAACTTGCGGTTTGGAATGCATTAGGTCAACTCGATGTAAATGAATTAAAACATGAGAATAAAAATGTTGAAAAAGCAGCTAAGGCTATTATTAGTAATGCTAATAATAGTGAAGAGACTCAAGATGTTTTTATGAATGTGATTCCTGCTGAAAAGCAAAAAGCAGAATTAAAGGGTGAATTCTTCGAAACAAATTTATATTCAGTACAAACAAATGCTAAGAGTGGTTCTTATAAGGTAGTAGCGGAAAATGCACCTAATGGAGTTAGAATTGTTAGTGAAAATGGAGAAGTGAAAGATCAGCTTTCAGTTGGAGAAAAATTTCGTATCCAAATTCCTAAGAATACAAAAACGGGTGAATTTAATTTAAGTGTAGCTGCTAATTTAACTAAAGTTCAAGCAATTGCTTACCGTGGTACGGATACTGTTCAGAACGCTACAGTACTATTAGAAAGAAATGAAGAAAAGCTTAGTAGTGATCTTGCAGTAAATTGGGAAGCAGCTGGTTCTTTAAAAATTAAAAAGGTTGGAGAAAATGGAGAAGTTTTAGCTGGTGCAGTATTTGAGGTCTTTAATGCAAATAATGAATCAGTTGGAAAAATCACGACTGGTGCTGATGGTATGGCAGAATTAAACAACTTACCAATTGGTACTTACACATTAAAAGAAATTAAATCACCAACAGGCTATGTTTCAGATGATAAACCACAAACTATTGAAGTTAAGACAGGAGAAACAGGAGCTGTCCAAATAGTAAATAACAAAGTAAAAGGTAACATCGAAATTAAAAAGCTCAGTGATTCAGGAAAGATGTTACCAAATGTTGAATTCACAGTCTTTACTGAAGATGGAAAAGAAGTGCAAAAAGTAGTAACAAAAGAAAATGGAATTGCAAACGTTGAAGGTCTTACGTATGGTAAGTATTATTTCTTAGAGACAAAAACACCTAATGGATATATTGGAAGTAAAACAAAGTATCCTTTTGAAATTAAAGAGCACAATAAAACACTTACTTTTACGGTGGAAAATACCGAAGTGAAAGGTAGTGTAAAATTACTAAAAGTAGATAATGAAGATATTAGCAAAAAATTAGAAGGTGCAGTATTTGAATTGAAAGATGAAAGTGGAAAAGTAGTTGGGGAATATAAGACAGATAAAAATGGCGAGATTAACGTCAAAGATTTAGCGTATGGGAAATATTCATTTGTAGAAAAGGCTTCTCCAAATGGTTATGTTCTTGTTAAAGAACCAATTGTGTTCGAAATAAAGGAACATGGAAAGATTATTGAGTTATTGGCAGTTAATCATCTTATCAAAGGTGATCTAGAAATTACAAAGGTAGATGTAGCTGATGGAAATAACAAGCTTCCAAATGCAGAATTTACGATTTATAACGAAGCAGGAAAAGAAGTAGTAAAAGGAAAAACAGACGATAAAGGAATCGCTAAATTTGAAAAATTACCATTTGGAAAATACACATATAAAGAAACTGTTGCACCAAAAGGTTATGTATTAAATGAAGAAACGTTCTCTTTTGAAATTAAAGAGAATGGTCAAATCATTAAACACATTGTCAAAGATGAAAAGATTCCTTCAATAAAAACAACAGCTACTGATAAAACAGATGGTACAAAAGAAATGCACACGTCTAAGTCTGTAACAATCCAAGATAAAGTGGAATACAAAGACCTACAAGTAGGTAAAGAATACACTTTAAAAGGTAAATTAATGAATAAAGAGACTAATAAACCATTAGTTGTAAATGGTAAAGAAGTAACAGCTGAAACGAAGTTTACACCAAAAGAAGCAAATGGTTCTATTACATTAGACTTCACATTTGATGCAACTGGTTTAGAAGAAAAAGAGGTAGTAGTATTCGAAGAGTTATTGAAAGAAGGAAAAATTGTTACAACACATGCTGATATCAATGATAAAGGTCAAACAGTTAAGTTCGTTAAGCCATCAGTAAAAACGACAGCAACAAACAAAGCTGATGGTGGAAAAGAGATTCATTCAAAGGATTCTATCACTATTCAAGACAAAGTGGAGTATACTAACTTAGTTGTAGGTAAAGAGTACACTGTAAAAGGTAAACTAATGAACAAAGCTATTAACAAACCATTATTAATTGATGGAAAAGAAGTAACAGCTGAAACGAAGTTTACTGCAAAAGAAAAGAACGGTTTTGTAACATTAGACTTTACTTTTGTTGGTGCTGAACAGCAAGGAAGAGAAGTAGTCGTGTTTGAAGACTTATTACATGAAGGTCAAGTAATTGCAACACATGCTGACATTAACGATGTAGGTCAAACAGTTCGATTTGTAGAACCTTCTATTAAAACGACAGCTACAAACAAAGCTGATGGTTCTAAAGAGTTAGACGCTTCTAAATCTGTAACAATCCAAGATAAAGTGGAATACAAAGACTTAATCGTGGGTAAAGAGTATGTTGTAAAAGGTAAACTGATGGATAAAGCAACAAACAAGCCATTATTAGTTGATGGTAAAGAAGTAACAGTAGAATCTAAGTTTATTGCTAAAGAGAAGAATGGTTCTATCACACTAGATTTCACATTTAATGCTTCTGCATTACAAGGTAAAGAAGTAGTAGTATTTGAAGAACTGTATCAAGATAATATATTAGTAGCTATTCACGCTGAAATTGAAGATAAGGGACAAACAGTGAAATTTAAAGAGGTAAAGCCGGAACAACCTAAACCAGAACAGCCAAATTCAGATGAAAATACTCCAACACCAGAGCAGCCTAACGAGCAAGTAAAAGAACAACCACAACCTAAGCAAGAAATTCAATCTAAAATTGGATGGTTACCACAAACAGGTACTAATCTTACAAGTTGGATCTCTATGGCTGCAGGCGCATTACTGTTAATTGTTGGTGGAGTTATTTTCTTGAAACGTAAAAATGCATAGAAATTAAAAAATAAGCACATCTGTTTTTATAACAAGATGTGCTTATTTTTATCATTTTAGCCAAGAAGACTCCTATATTTAAGCGTAAATGGCATTTAAAATAGCAACTTTATTTGTAGTAAATAATACATAATTTTGTTTTACTGTTTTAATTAAAATACGGTCTGTTGTCCCATAAGCTGTTCCAATACGTATTACATCTACTTCTTCAACACCAGCATAGGTAGCATCTTCGGTAACCTCAATCACATCACGTAATGGAATTGTAATCTCCGCCAATTGCCATGAAATAATTAACTCTTCATTTGTTTTTTTTACATTAATGCCTAGCATTATACCAAGACCCTTCAATAATAATACGCTACACTTCTAATCTTATTATATAAATTTTTAGATTTTTTATCTATATGTAGGAATAGAATTTATTTATATTTGTGAGCATCTTAATGACGTCAAACAAATAGAAGGATATACAGTCTTTCTATTAAGAAATATGGTAAGAACAAAAGTTCACTTCAAATTAATATGAATTTGATATGGTTGAGATATTATGAACGAGAAATAGTAAGAGTTGCAGGAAGGAAATGAATAATGAGACTTAAATTAGTAGGGATTTTCATTTGTGCAATTATGATGTTAGGTATCTTTATAATTTACACCAATCAATCTATTGGTAAAGAACCAGATAAGACGAACTATGAATCTCGTGAAAACTCCATAAATAAAGAGAAAGATAGTAGAGGAAAAGGGCAATCAAAATACAATGAAAGTTCTTTTGCTAGTATACAGGCTGTAGTTAATAAGGAATATGGATTACCCGAAGACTATAAACCAGAGGATTTAGTTGTACCAAATGTACCATTCTCATTTAGTGGAACGGTAGAAAAGAGCCACCTCCGTAAAGAGGCGGCAGAAGCACTGGAAAGGTTATTTGATTTAGCAAAGCAGGAGGGGATTCAGTTAAATGCTGTTTCGGGATTTCGTTCCTATGACTATCAACAACGATTGTATACAAACAATGTGAAAAGAAAAGGACAAGAGCATACGGATCGCTTCTCGGCAAAACCAGGACATAGCGAGCATCAAACAGGGTTAACAATGGACGTTTCTTCTAAAAGTGCGAACAATGAACTAGAGTTATCCTTTGCTAATACGAAGGAAGGAAAATGGCTGAAAGAAAACGCGCATTGTACAGGGTTTATCATTCGTTATCCTAAGGGAAAGGAAAGTATTACAGGTTATGCATATGAACCTTGGCATATTCGCTATGTAGGAGATATTGCTAAAAATATATATAAACAAAAGCAGACTTTAGAAGAATACATGAATCTATGAAAATAGAATTGAAGAATTAAACTGGCTATCAATAGACGTGAGATTGTAAAAGGCAGGGGATATAAATTAAGGTGTTTTTTAATTTTTTTGGTGAAGAGGGAAGGTATCCCTCTTCTTTTTTCAGTCCTTGTAAAATTTGAGGATGTCTTAAGGGAATGAAAAGATGGATTGTGTGAATGTATTAATAAAGGCTACTTTAGGTGGCGTCTAGAGATGTTTTTTGAGGGAATACAATGTTATAAGTAGTAGTATTCATTGCAGCAATTGACTATATTATAGGAGCATTCACGTTGGAATATAACAGAGAATTATAGAGTAAAGTAGGATTCAAAAGCATTGTTGAAAATGCGGTGGTTATAAGTTATTTTCCTATTAAAATAATTAGTCTTTGTTCAAAATTTAAGATTGTTATTTTATTATATCTAGTAACTATTTATTATATTTAATAATTACTTGGTTTACTATTAAGGTGGTTATCTTACAAAATTGTAAGGTTATTTTAATTGACACTCGTATATATAAGTAACTATACTGGTTACACAATGTTGGTGAGTACATTTAATAATCTCTATCTATAAGTGTATGTCCGAGGATTATTTTTGGAGTAATAGTCCGATTTTAAATTCATTATCCGTTATATAGTGATATAAACGAATTAATCTATTCTTTATTCAAGGTCGTATTATTTAAAGATTAATTATAAATGATATATTTACCAAATTGTAATAAATTGATAGAGGTGTTACATTTTGAAATACAAATTAATTGCTACAGGAATTCTTGCTGGAAGTTTATTATCCTACTCATCTAATACATTTGCAAATACTCATAAGTTCCCAGATGTTCCTGCATGGGCGGACAAATCCGTTAATTATTTAGTTGATAAACAGGTATTGAATGGCTATCCAGACGGAACTTTCGGTTCAAATGACTCATTAGACAGAGCTTCAGCTACAAAAATTATGACAAAAGTTTTAGGTATACAAATTGACTCTAATGCAAAACCATCATTTACAGATTCACAAAACCACTGGGCTACTCCGTATATTGCTGCTGCTGAAAAAGCTGGTATTGTTAAAGGTGAGGGTAATGGAATCTTCAATCCATCCGGAAAAGTAACTCGCGCTGCTATGGCTACGATGCTAGTAAATGCATATAAACTACAAAGCACACCAAATCATAACGAGCAGGTTAAATTTGAAGATTTAAAAGGCCATTGGGGAGAAAAATATGCCAATATTTTAATCGGTTTGAAAATTTCTAATGGTACTGAGAACGGTTGGCAACCAAATAGATTTATAACACGTGCTGAAGCTGCTCAACTTACTGCAAAAACAGATATGATGCAACATCGTCCAAAAAACCCATTAGAAAGCAAAATAATCATTATTGATCCTGGACATGGTGGCGAAGATCCTGGGAAATCCACAAAGGGATTACCTGAAAGTAAGATTGTACTAGACACTTCTTTACGTCTACAACAATTACTTGAAAAGCATACACCATTTACAGTTTTATTAACTCGTCAATCTGATAGTAGACCAGGACATGATCAAAAAAGTTCTTTACAGGAACGTGTTAAATTTGCTAAGAAAAATCAGGGTGATATCTTTATAAGCGTACATGCAAATGCTTTTAATTGTAATGCAAAAGGGACAGAAACATATTACTATAAATCTTCTAAATCCGAAAAAACAAATCCTCATGTGGAAGAAAGTCGTGTTTTAGCGGAAAAAATTCAAACACGTTTAGTAGAGGCACTTCAAACACGAGATAGAGGAGTTAAACATGGAGACCTTCATGTTATAAGAGAAAATGACATGCCAGCTGTGTTGACGGAACTGGCGTTTATAGATAATGGTATTGATTACAGTAAATTATCTACGGAAAATGGCAGACAAATTGCAGCAGAAGCCATTTATGAAGGAATTTTAGATTATTATGAATGGAAAGGAAATAATGTATCTGAATATAGGCTGTAATAAGTAATTGAAAATATAGTAATTCTCGAAATGAAGAATTCTATAATTTTTTTGCAGTTTTTCAAACAACAATTTTAAATCGTTATTTTATGTTTTAATAATGTTGATAATAGTTATCAATAATAGTGAGAGGAAGATTTGTGAAACATGTGTTTTTAGTTAGTGTCATAAAAGTTAATGAATTTCTATATTGTATGGCTATGAATCTATCTCTATTTTTGTGAACTAGAAATAATATATTTATATCATTTAAATGTTTAAGAAGGAGTGGCTGTCTGTATGAAAAAAGCAAAAGAAATAGCTAAATGCGTTGCGGTAGCGTCCGTTATTATGTCTGGATCATTTGGTTTACAAGCAACATCTGCATTTGCAGATTCTAAAGGAACTGTAGAAAATCTTCAAAATGGTGGGAAGGTCTATAATAGTTTTAAAACTACTTATGACATGAAGCAGAATATCAAAAATTCAATAAAAGTTTCTTTTATTGAGGATCCTTACGCAGATAAAAAGATTGCAATTGTTACCACTGATGGTAGTAATATAGATGCTAAATATACAATTAATAGCGGATACTATAACGCAGGTTTAAAATGGCCATCAGCCTATCATACTGAAGCAGAAATAACAAGTGGTGATAGTGCTCAATTCCATAAAGCTGCCCCAGTTAATACAATGACTTCAGCATAGGTCACTTCTGAGGTAGGGTATACACTTGGTGGAAGTGTTAAAGTAGGAGTAAATGATAAAGGGCCAAATGCCGATGCAAGTATCACAGGTAGCTTTGCTTGGAAAGAAAGTGTATCTTATGATCAAGTAGATTATAAAACGGTATTAGAGACTCACACAGATAAAAAATTAAATTGGAAAGTAGGATTCCAATCATTTAATTTCCCAGAGTGGGGAATTTATAATCGTGATTCTTTCAATACTTTCTATGGTAATCAACTATTTATGAAATCACGTAGTTATAATGAAGGAACGAATAATTTTGTTTCAAAAGATACAGTACCAGCTTTAACAGGATATGGTTTTTCTCCAAACGTAGTAGCGGTTATTACTGCTGATAAAACAGAAACTACTTCAGATTTAAAAATAACAAATCGTAGAATTTCAGATCAGTACAATATCGAATGGGTAAGTTCAAAATGGCGGGGAACAAATAATAAAGATACATATAATGAATTCTTTACGAACCACTATAAATTAGACTGGAAAAACCATCAAGTTACTCTTGATAACCAAAAAGCCCTTGAAGAACAAATGAATAGTATCAACAGCGTGAATGATAAACTTAACAAAGGAAAAGGGAAATTATCTCTTTCAATGAATGGAAATCAACTCAAAGCTACGTCTAGCAATGCTGGTTATGGTATCAGTTACGAAGATAAAAATTGGGGTATCTTTGTAAATGGTGAAAAGGTCTATACTTTTAATGAAAAATCAACTGTAGGCAATATATCTAATGATATTAACAAATTAAACATTAAAGGACCTTATATCGAGATTAAACAGATCTAGTCAGAAAATGATGGACGATTGATGGATAATTATTTCATCAAGATACGATTATACTAGTTTATCCCGCATTAACGGGCAGTAAGACCCCAAACTGAAAATTCAGCGGAAGCAAAGAAGTTAAGTGGGGGGCCGGGCTGCCCGTAAAAGCCCGATTGGTTCAACTAATAATCAGTGGGGATGAACAAAACCCCCACTGATCAAAGTTTATCTATAAAATAGATAAACTTTGGTCCTTATTATTTTTTTGTTTGCACACGAAATTAAGATAAAGTTAGATGTTTTTTGTCCATACTTTCACTCGATTAGAAAAGAGCGTAAAGTATTTGAAAGCTATTGATGCTACGCAAGGGGATCTTGTTTAAAGTAATCAGAACTTCATTGGTTGTTAAGTTACCACTTTAAATATATAATTAAATTTCATTAATAAGATACTCTATTCAAAGTCCTTATTGGGTTTTTGAAGTGAAATATATACTATTTGAGGTGTGTGAAATGGGGAAATCTCGAGAGCAGACGATGGAAAATATCTTAAAGGCTGCTAAGAAAAAATTTGGAGAGCGTGGCTACGAAGGTACGAGCATACAAGAAATTGCAAAAGAAGCGAAAGTGAATGTTGCTATGGCCTCTTACTATTTTAATGGGAAAGAAAACCTATATTATGAGGTGTTTAAGAAATATGGTCTTGCTAATGAGCTACCCAATTTTCTTGAGAAGAATCAATTTGATCCTATCAATGCCCTTAGAGAATATTTAACGGTTTTTACTACACATATAAAAGAGAACCCTGAAATTGGATCATTGGCATATGAGGAGATTATTAAGGAAAGTGCACGATTAGAAAAGATTAAACCGTATTTCATAGGTAATTTTGAACAGTTAAAAGAAATATTACAGGAGGGTGAAAAGCAAGGAGTTTTTCATTTCTTCTCCATAAATCATACGATACATTGGATTACTTCTATTGTTTTATTTCCAAAGTTTAAAAAATTTATTGATTCTTTAGGGCCAAATGAAACGAATGATACAAATCATGAATGGATGCCAGAAGACTTAGTGAACAGGATTGTTACTGCATTAACAGATAAACCTAACGTGTAAATTATTCAGTGTTTATGAATTCTATTATTACTATTTAAAGCCTAATTTCTCAATGTATTGTAGAGAAATTAGGCTTTTTTTAACACGTCCTTAAACTTTTTATAGTTCAAGGACTCAATTTGCTGATTATATTTTCAAGTATTCGTTTTGAGCTACATAGATATAGTTTTCGTTGCAACTGTTTGTTGAAATGCTTTATCATGCTCAACAATAACCATTGTGGGATTAAATTGTTGAATAAGCTCTTCGATTTGCATACGGGAATAGATATCTATAAAATTTAGTGGTTCATCCCATATATATATATGAGCTTTTTCACATAAGCTTTTAGCGATAAGCAGTTTTTTCTTTTGTCCACCAGAATAATGAGATATATCTTTCTCAAATTGAATTCGGTCAAAGTCCATCTTACGTAGGATGGATTTAAATAAGGTCTCATCAATCTTGTGCTCTTCAATAAAGTCTGATAGCGATCCCTTTAAATGAGAAGTATCTTGTTGGACATAGGAAATGATGAGTCCTGTACCTAAAATAACTAAGCCTGTATGCTGTATCGGATGTCCTAGAATTAGTTTTAGGATACTACTTTTTCCGCTCCCATTCGTTCCATCAAGTACAATTCGGTCACCTTGTTCAACTATGAAGCTAATCGACTCATTCACAATTTGGTCATCGTACTTAACGGACACATCAGCCAAAGTAATCAATTCATTTGATTTAAATTGTAATTGTTCCAATTTTAAGGACTCAGTTTTCTCCACATTTTTTAGTAATTTTGACTTTTCTTCAATAGCTTTTTGTTGCCTTGATTCAAGGTTTTTTGCTCTTTTCATCATCTTGGCTGCTTTATGTCCTACAAACCCCTTATCCAACTTAGAGCCTGAATTCTTCGTTCCATTTTTTGAAGCTTCCACATCATGTGACCAACTTGCGGAACGCTTGGAAGACTGTTTTAATCTCCCTATGTCTTTTTGTAGACGCTCATTTGTAGCCTCTTCGTGCTCTTGCTGTCTATCAAAATTTAACTTCCAAGAAGAATAGTTACCACTCTGTACTTCAATATTTGCTCTATTTATAGATAGGATATGGTCAACGCACCCATCTAAAAAGATTCTGTCATGTGAAATTAAAATAAATCCTTTTTTCTTCCTTAGATAAGCAGAGACTATCTTGCGTGCATCAGTATCTAAGTGATTTGTTGGTTCATCAATTAATAGGAATTGACCCTCATTTAAAAACAGTGCAGCAAGCAACACCTTTGTTTGTTCCCCGTTTGATAATGTTTTAAATGGTCTGTACATGACCTCAGCATCAACATTTAAATAGGATATCTCACGCAGAAATTCCCAATCTTCTGCTTGGGGACAAATTTCTTCAAGGATTTCATGAGTGAATTTGTTCTTATCTGCAACAGAATAGGGGAAGTAATTGAATTCTACCGAAGCAAGGATTTTTCCACCATACTCATAATTTCCTAACAATAAATTAAAGAATGTCGTTTTACCTCGTCCGTTTCTACCAATAAATCCTAGCTTCCAATCCGTATCTATTTGGAAGTTTACACTTTCAAAAATATTATCAAAGCTACCTGGGTATGAAAAAGTTAAATCTTGGACTTTTATCATTGACATAATAATTCCGCCTTTATATATCGAAACGTTTCATATAAAGTCGGAACATCCATCCATTTTTTAATTGCTCTATATAAGTTTGATGGATATTAACGACTTATATAGAGCATTACATGTGTAACAATAGTGTCTGAAGTACTCATTTTTCTCGCTCCTTTATTTGTTAGGTACATTTAACAATTAATAAGTTCCAACTAACATAAACGGGAATAAAAAAATCCCCAATTGTAATCGGAAGGATTAGTCTTTCGTCTATACTTAATAAGTACTTATTAATCATTTGAATCATGACAAATAAAGTATGAACTGAATTTTAAAAATGGATAGACTAACCCTATATTTTGTAGTTTGAAGTTATGAAATTCAACTTAAAATATAAATTAGTTAATCATTGTTCATCCATCATTCCTTTCATAATTCTGCTTTTAGAGTAACATTCTTTTTAGGGAGATGCAATATCAGCTTCAGCTTCACCTAATCCTAGATTATTTATAATTCTTTGAGTTCGGAGGGAATATGAAATTGACATCAACTTGAGATGTAACTATAATAGTTACAGTTAGTTTCGAAAACTAATTCGAATTTCTATGTTAAAGATAGTATATTTTCATCCCTTTTTAAGTGTGACAGTTAGCAACTAACTATAATTCAATAGAGGATTAGATTGTATCTCATATTTAAAGAATAGATAAGTTGTACAATCCAAATTTACGATGCACAAATACTTGAAAAACTACATTTTTTAACTAATCCTTTTTGGAATCCTCAGTATTGAAAATTGTAAACATCTACAAAAAGTTAATAAGACTGTTGTATGTAGAAAGAAATCTTTTAAAAAGGTCATAATATGGATAATAGGTAGCACACATTTTAATTAGTAGGAGTTGTGCCACTATCAAGACATTTCTTAATAAAAGTATAGAAAAAACTCAAGAAGGTGAGTCCATTGCGTAAACATGCATATGTGCAATTTTATGTATTGATATTGGCTTTAATAGCTTATATAAGCTTTTGTTGTATATTTTTATTTGTTCTTCCGAATCATTATTTCGTATCAGATTTTAATATCCGGCTATCATCTTTAGTTGTTGAAACTACTGTATTTATCTCATTACTGTATTCTATATTATCCAGAAAAATTAAGTTAGGAGTATTCTGGATTTGCATAATTATTGCGATAGGGTGTTTCCTGATAGGAAATTGCATATCTGCTTTTCAAGTACTTAATGTAGAATTACCAATACAAAATTTTAATATCTCTGATGTATTTTTGTTGTTTTTCTTATTTTTCTTTCTCTTTGCGTTTTTTTATAAAATTATGATGGAATGTAACAAATGGGAGAAAGCGTATTTACTTTGTGATTTATGCATTGTTGTTACTGCTATTTTTACATTAGAGTGGTACCTATTTAATAAACCTTCTGCAAATATCTTATTCTTTTCAATTGGAGATGTTTTTCTTTCATTTATTTTTCCGATTATAGATTTATTGCTTCTATTACTTGGAGTTACACTAATCTTTCGACCTGCTATTTTCAATGCAAAAAGTAAATTGTTTATTTTTATCCTAGTATTAACTGGATTGGCTATTACGGACTACTTATATTTTTACTTACAAGATGATTTGTCAGATCGTTCAGTTATATTATTAAGGTGTTTGTATAGAGTTTTCCTATTATTTATCGCTATTGCTGCTACAATCCCAAAGAATACTTCTTCTAAAAGAAATTATTTCATTGTCAATCCAACATTTGGAAGGAAACTTCTTGTCATATTTCCTTATCTTGCAGTTGCAGTCTTAATTGGCTTTACTTTGAAAGAACAAACTTCTTCAGCTACATTGATTACGGGAAATTGTATTGCTTTTGTATTTGTACTGATTCGTCATACAATTGTACGAATGCAAAACAAAGATTTAACCGAGACCTTAAAAGTGTTTAATAATCAATTAGAACAAACAGTATCTCAAAGAACAAGGGATTTAATAAACAAATCTAATGATTTGGTAAAAAATCAAGAGAGATTTAAGTCTTTATATGAGTATCATCCAGATCCTATTTTAACGATTGATTCAAATGGTATCGTATTAAATATAAACCAGGCTGGAAGTATGTTATTAGGAAAAGAAAGTGCTGCATTAATAGGGAAAGAGTGCTTCTCTATTTTTTTAGATGAAGATAAATCTGAATTGGAATCGGCTATAAAGAAAGGGAAACGATGTAGTTCATCTTCGTTACAGTTACGTGTGAAAAATAACAATGAGAAGGATATCCTCTTTTGGTATGTCACTATAGTTCCTATTATGATAGAAGGACAAACCTTTGGGAGTTATGTAATGGTAAAAGACATAACGAGGATGAAACAACAACAGGATGAGATAAATTATCTTGCATTCCATGATACGGTGACGGAGATTGGAAATCGTATATTCTTCCAACAAGAATTAGATAGATCCATTAAGCGTGCACAAAAAACACAGGATAAGTTCGGGCTCCTGTATATTGATTTAAACCGCTTTAAGACCATTAATGATACATTGGGTCATTCGATTGGTGACAGAGTTTTAAAAGAAGTTGCCAAACGTTTTAGGACATGTCTGTCACCGACTATTCCCCTAGCAAGAATAGGTGGAGATGAGTTTGCAATCATTGTCCATAACCAAACAGAGCAACAGCTATTGGATTTGTGTAAAACTCTATTTCGTATAACTGAAGAACCATTTGTAGTAAATCAGCATAGTTTTTACTTATCTCTTAGTATAGGAATAGCAGTGTATCCATTTGGAGGAATAAATACTACTACACTTTTACAACACGCTGATATCGCTATGTATAGCGCAAAGGAAAAAGGTAACAATGCTGTTTGTATGTATGACGAGACATTATCACAAAAAGTAACTCGTCGATTACGATTAGAACAGGATTTACCAAATGCAATTGAAAATAATGAGTTGTTTTTATTGTATCAACCACAAATTGATAGTAAGGCAGGTAAGGTTATTGGTGCAGAGGCTTTAATACGATGGCAACATCCAGAGCTTGGGCTGATTTCTCCTTTTGAGTTTATACCTATCGCAGAAGAAACGGCGCAGATTATTTCAATTGGGAAGTGGACGTTACAGAAAGCGTGTCGACAACTGAAAGAATGGCATTCTGCGGGCTATTCAAATCTAAAGATGGGGATAAATTTATCAGCTATAGAGTTTGAACAGAAAGATTTTGTTCAAACAATGATATCTACCATAGAAGAGATAGGAGTACCTGCTAATTCGATTGATTTGGAATTAACAGAGCGAATAGCAATGGTAGATGAAAAAGAAACCTTATCGAAGTTAAAAGTATTAAAATCATATGGTGTACATTTATCAATTGACGATTTTGGTACAGGTTATTCTTCACTAGCGTATTTGCCTCTTTATCCAATTGATACTTTGAAAATTCCAAGAGAATTTGTTAATAGGATCGGAACTTCTACTGATGGAGATGAAATTATACAAACCATTATTTCACTTGCTCATACTTTAAACATGAAAGTGATAGCAGAAGGGGTAGAAACGAAGGAACAATTAACAGTGTTACAACGTAATGCGTGTTATCTAATTCAGGGCTATTACTACAGTAAACCTGTAAATGAAGATGAATTTATGGATTTTTTAAGTACAATGCAAAATGAATAAGTGAAAAATCAGTATATGTATAAAGTAAAGTGAAAAGACGTTCTATCTATATGGGTTTGAACGTCTTTCTTATGTTTATTTTCAATAGTTATGCAGCAAGGTTTCAGCCTTTGAAAGTAAAATAAGTATCTATATTCCTTGTATTTTGGGCTAATGGGGTATGAGGTGAAAGTTGCTTCTTGTGAAAACACATTAGGGACAGCTTGTATATTCTTAAAGCAATTTGAAAAAGGATTAGCAGTTTGTATGGAATTAGGAAATGAAGAGTATGTATATCATTTCAATATTTTACGTTCTCTTAATGAAGATGAAGCAATTAAACTCTTAGAAGAAGTGAAAAAAGTATTTCTTACTTCGAAAAGCAAGGTTTATGGGATTTCGTAGAAGAATATGCAGATCTAAAAAAGGAAAAAATTATACAATAATCACATGCTATCATTTTTAATAGCTAATTAACAAAGGGACTCCGATTATGGAGTCTCTTTGTTAATGGGGTAATGATTTGGTTTATCTAACTATAATAATATTTGTAAAAAAAGTGTAAAAGGGTCCTAGTTTGGAGGGGGAATTATTTAATCTTTTTTATTTAATAAAAGGGATAATATTTAGTTATCTGCGCTTCTTAATTATGTTTTCTATCACAGTGTGAAGTAAATTTCAGTTAATCTTATTTATTTTATAGGAATTATAAGGTATACTAAAAGTAGGTGCAAAATGTACCATTTGAAAAAGAGTGCATTGCAAAAAGGAATCCGTAAAGGATTCCTTTTTTGTTTCTTTGAAAATGAAGCAACGTTCTAATTATCTCTTTTTTTATGAATGAACTACCACTGTATAAATTTAAAAGGAATTTTTGGGGAATTGCCATATTCCTGTAACAAAACAAAGGTATGTTATGTGTGTTAAATATAAAGAGAAAGAAGGAAAAGTTGTGAAAAAATTTTGCCAATTGTTGCGTTATTAGGCATGATGAGTTTCGGAGTACAGGAAATGAATGTAAGAGCTGATACATACCACAAAGGCGATTCAAAAATTAGTTTTTGGGATTCGAAAAGAAAGGGTACTAATTTCATGAATAGTACGTCATTACCTGAAAACTATAAAAGTGCAAAAGAAGCTAATATTGAATATGTACGTTTAGCACCTGATAAATGGGCAAAAGATAAAGATTTTCTATTTGAGGATAAACCAGATACTTCTGGAAAGGATTTTCTGATAGGTAATGCAGATAACTATCAGGGATTAGTAAAGGAGGATTTAGAAAAATTAAAGGCGGATTTAGATGCCGCACAATCACAAGGAATGAAAGTTGTTCTTACAATGTTATCCTTACCTGGTGATCGATGGCGCCAATTTAATAATAATAAGAATGACGACAGAATATGGGAAGAAGAGAAGTATCAAGAACAAGCAAGTCAATTTTGGAAGGATCTCGCTCTGGAACTAAAAGATCACCCCGCGGTGGTTGGTTATAATATTATAAATGAACCACATCCAGAAACAGCTAAAAATAATAGATATAATGATTTTTGGACGGAAGATTACGAGAAATGGTATGCAAAAGTGGAGGGAACGACAGCGGATTTAAACAGATTTTATCAAAAGGTGATTAATTCCATTCGTGAAGTAGACCAAGAAACACCGATTATTGTAGATTCAGGTTTATATGCTACTCCATGGGCCTGTAAATATTTAAAACCAGTAAATGATAAAAAAACCCTATATGCATTTCATATGTATGAACCATATGAATTAACGAGTCAAGGTGAAAAGAAAAATAAAGAATATCAATATCCAGGATTAGTAAAAGTAGGAGACTTAGAGAAACCTGTAATGTGGAATAAGCAGGGATTAGAGAAGTTTTTGAAGCCAATCCAACAATGGTCTAAGAAAAATCATGTACCATCTAATCGAATTATTGCAGAGGAGTTTGGAATTAACCGTACTGTTCCAGGTGCTACCCAATACATGCAAGATCTTATTTTTATCTTTAACCAAAAAGGATGGCATAAATCATTCTATGCATTCCGTGAAGACACATGGACAGGGATGAATTATGAATTGGGAACAGGAAAAATAAAATGGGATGAAGAGGGTAAACCGATGCGTCAAGATAATTCACTCTGGGAAGTAATAAAAAAAGATTTGCAGGCGCATAAATAGTTTAGAATATTTGTCCTAAGGACTAAATGTAAGCATCTAATTCAAATAGAATTAGATGCTTTTTTTCAAAAAAGGTGGAGGTTTAAACAAATGTGGTTGCAATTATATTAACCTTTAAAGTGAAAAAAGTTTTATGAATTTTTTTGTGAGATCCGAACCCTTAAATGCTGAAAATTATTTACTTATTTCTCCAATTGGGTGTATTTCTCCAATTAGATGGAAGTTTAGAATACAGAATCAAAACATAATAGGCTGTTATCGATGAGTTTATCGTAAAGTTGTTATTTAATGTGTCATCAGATAACATTTATATACAATAATAAATAAAGAAAAGGAGATATTTATGAAAAAATATAGAGTAATAGACACAACTTAAATAGTATGAATAGTTTAGATTGTAAAAACATGAAGAAGAAAACAAAAAATCCTTAAGAGTACTAAGGAAAAATGAGGGAGATAATATGGGGGATAATTCAAAACATAAAACTAGAAAAATACTTGCAGCTACTGCTACAGTAACTATGCTTGCGACTGGAATGATTTCTTCATCAGATGTCTTTGCGGAGCAAAAGGAGCAGCAAAAAAATTTATCGACATCACTGCAAAGTGAAAAGTCAGTTAAATCAGAAAATATAACATTTACAGTCCCAGGAAAAGGAGATGTTGAGGTACTAAAACAACAGGAAAGAAAAAGTATGGCATTTAGTCCATATGAACCAACTGGTTTATATGCAAAACCAAATGAACAAATAACGATTAATGTAGAAGGTAATCAAGATATTCAGGTATATATTGGAACGTATTCGTATGATGCTTCTTGGAGAGAAGATTCTAAGATAAAATCATTTACATTAAAACCTGGTGTAAACACAATCCAATCTCCAAATGGGGGGCTGATTTATTTTTATAATAAACAGCAAGGTGGTACCATTCGAACAACAATCACAACAGGTGGAACGACTACGCCTTTCTTTGAACTAGGAAAGCATACGAAACAAGATTTAATAAACATGCTGGACCAATATCCTAATGCACATGCAGTGGAGTTAAAAGGCGAACGTGTATTAATTACGGCCAGCCCTGCACGTGTTAAGAAATATTTGTTGGGTTCTAATACAGATCCTGTACAACTCTTAAAAAAGATGGATGAAGCTACTCGAATTCAAGACAAAGTAGCTGGATTATCTGAAGAACAAGTAGATAAACATTATGTTCATTACGTAGAAGAAAATCATTCTCCTGATTATTATATGTATGCAACTTCTTATCGAACAGCATATGTAGGAGATGCAATCCAATACGTGTTAGATATTAATAAATTTGTAAAAGATGGATGGGGTCCTTGGCATGAGGCAGGACATTTAAGACAACAATCACCCTGGAAGTTTTATAATATGACAGAAGTACAAAATAATATATACAGCCTTTCTGTAGAAAAAGCATTTAATCAAACATCCAACTTAGAGAAAAATGGAATTTATCCAAAAGCGTTTCAATATCTAGAACAAGTGAATAAAAATTATGATGAAATTAGCGATGTTTTTGTAAAGCTTGTTATGCTTTGGCAACTACAGTTAGCATATGGAGAGGATTTTTATCCTAAATTGCATCAATTGTATAGAGACATGCCTTCAAGTGAACTTCCACAAACTGATGAAAATAAAAAACAATTATTTATGATTTCAGCATCAAAAGTAGCCAAACAAAATTTGATTCCTTTCTTTGAGAAGTGGGGATTACGTCCAAATAACGATACCATTCAAAAGATAGCTGCATTAGGATATCCAATTTTAACAGCAGAGATTTGGAAGGGTACGGATTCTAATCCAATTAAACCAGATATGCCTGATGTAAATAATATTTTAGAAGGAAACCAGTTTGCATGGTCGCTGAAAGGGATTGGAGATTTTGAATTCGCAAAAGTAAATTTAAATAAATCAACAGAAGAAATGCAAATTGATCTAAAAGCAGGTGTACCACATAACTACTTTGATAGTACATATGCAAGTATTAAAGTGCAAAACACATCAGGTAAAGTAGTATATAACAAGGAGTTTTATGGGAATAAACAGCAAAATGCTGGAACACAAAAAGTTTCAGTAAAGACCGGTGATCTTATTGAGCTTACACATTTAGAAGGCAGAGAGAGGGCAACATTAATAAATTTAGATAACAATAAACGTGAAAACCTTGATAAAAAAGTAATGTATGAAGTTACAAAGGATGGCCTGAAAAAAGTAAATCAAATTGTTAATCCGAAACCAGATACAGAAGCGCCCACACAGCCACAAGGATTATATGCAAGTAACCTTACTTCTAACAGTGTAGAGCTAAAATGGAATCCTTCTACAGATAATATAGGTGTAAAAGAATATCAGGTATTACGTGATGGACAATTGATTCAAACCGTACAAGGAACGACATTTATTGATCAAAACTTAACAGCTAATAAGGAATATAAATATGCAGTGAAGGCTGTAGATGCAGCTGGAAATACATCAATTCAAAGTGAAATTCTTCCGGTAAAAACCAAAGATCAAAATGTATCTTATGAAAAATGGGATCCAAAGAAGGCATATACAAAGGGCGATAAAGTAGAACATCAAGGGACGGTGTATGAAGCGGTTCAAAATCATCAAGGAAATGGTGACCCGAATTGGATATTTGCGTTATCTTTATGGAAACCACTTACAATCAAATAACATGTAAGAATCAGATGTGAAGATAGAACAACATAAAATTGGGGCAGTATTTTAAAGATTTACTGGATGTTGTTTGAATTTTGATAGATTTCTCTACTAAGTTATTATTCAATAATAAAAATTAGAAAAGGATGTAGATTAGTGATTAGTCAGAAAACGAAGAAAAGATTTAATAAAGTTATTATAATGACCGCAGCATGTAGCATGTTTTCTATGTTTGGAACGTCTATTTCGCACACTAAAGCTTCAACACATTCAGCTGCTCCAGCAGTTTATGTGAGTCCCCAAAATATACCTGCCTCAGATATTATTAGTATAGACTGGTCACCAGTTCAGACTCCACCTTATACGTACTGGGCTGTACACAACTGGAATGCAGGTGGTGAAGCTGGAGGATATGCTGGTTTTCAACAACAAAGTGGGTTTGATGAAAATGGAAAACGCACTTTACATTTTGCCTTATGGGATCCAATTTCCTCTAAAGAAGCAATAAAGGCCGAATACTTATCTCCGAATTCGCAAGCTGGACCCTTTGGAGGAGAAGGAACAGGAATGAAGGTTCAAACAACTTATGGTTGGAAAGACTACAATTGGTACACAATGACAATGCGTTCATGGCAAGAAAATGGTCATACTAAATTTGGACAATGGATGAAAGATGTAACAAAGAATAAATGGCATCAAATTGCAATTATGGACTTTCCGGTTGCTAATGTTGCATTTAATCATGGATTAGGAATGTTTCAAGAAGACTGGGCTGATAGTGGACAGAATGTTCGAGAAGCGCGCCTAAAAAATGGTTATAGCCGAAAATTAGTTGATAAACAATGGAGTTCTTGGAATAATCAAAGTATTTCTGGAACGCATGATAATACTTATCAATATGATGGAGGATCTACTTCAGAATATGTATGGGTCAAAGCAGGAGGTAATACGCAGTCTACTATTGGGTCAGGAAAAATATTCAAGCTAAATCAACCTACTCAACCTGAAATAGGAAAATTAGATTTTGATATCCAATCTATATATTATGAAAATGAAAAATTAAATGTATCTTGGAAACTAAAAGAAAATAGTACACCGCAATTTAAGGGGAAAATTGAAATTTATAACAATGAAAATATGACGGGCCAACCTATTAACGTAATTAATGATATTAAATCCTATCAAAATGTAATCAGTCAATCTATATCATTACCAACAAATGCTTATGCAAAAATTGTATTAACGGATATATTTGATCAAACTGTTGAGAAAAAGGTACAAATCAAAAATGAATCTCCAAACATTTTTGAAGGTAATGAATTTGCATGGTCGCTGAAAGGGATTGGAGATTTCGAATTTGCGAAAGTAAATTTAAATAAATCAACAGAAGAAATGCAAATTAATCTAAAAGCAGGTGTACCACATGACTACTTTGATAGTACATATGCAAGTATTAAAGTGCAAAACACATCAGGTAAAGTGGTCTATAACAAAGAGATTTATGGAAACAAACAGCAAAATGCTGAATCGCAAAAAGTTCCAGTCAAAGTAGGCGATTATATAGAGTTAACACATCTAGAAGGTGTACATAGAGCTACTCTTACAAATGTAGATAATAGTAAACAAGAGAGCTTTGGAAAAAAAGCCATATACGAAGTTACAAAGGAAGGTCTGAAGAAAGTAGAAAAAATGCCAGAAGCAACAATTTTAGAAGGAAACAAGTTTGCATGGTCATTAAAAGGATATAGTGATAGAGAAATTGCAAAAGTAGATTATGATAAAACGGTAGAAGAGATGAAGGTAAAACTAGAAGCAGGTGTACCACATTCCTATTTTGCTAGTACGTATGCGAGTATTAAGGTCCAGAATTCTTCTGGTAACGTTCTGTACAATAAGGAAATCGTGGGAAAAAAACAACAAAATGCTGAAAGCCAAACTGTGCCTGTCAAGGTAGGGGATTACATTGAATTTACCCATATAGAAGGAGAAGCAACAAAGGAAAAAACGCGAGCAACTTTAATTAACCTTGAAAATAACAAAAATGAAACCATTGGAAAAACAGCAAGATATCAAGTTACAAAAGAAGGCTTGAAGAAAGTAGAGAAAATGCCAGAAACAACGGTTTTAGATGGAAATCAATTTGCATGGTCATTAAAGGGATATAATGATCGAGAAATCGCGAAAATAGAATATAACAAAGCAACAGAAAAAATGCAGCTTAAATTAGAAGCGGGTATACCCCATTCTTATTTTACTAATACGTATGCAAGCATTAAAGTCCAGAATTTATCCGGTAATATTTTGTACAATAAAGAAATTATAGGAAATAGACAACAAGATGCTGAGAGCCAAACTGTTTCAGTCAAGGTAGGAGATTGTATTGAGTTTACTCATATAGAGGGAGAAGCACAAAAGGAAAAGACACGCGCCACACTTACTAATCTTGAGAATAATAAACAGGAGTATATGGGAAAGAAAAGAATATATCAGGTTACCTCTATGGGATTATTAATAAAGTCATAGATTTCACTACAAAAGTTAAATTATAGATTTATATATTATATAAAAATCTTAACCATTATACGCATTAAAAAATTCTCAAGAAAATATAGATCGGCGGGTATAGTATGAACATATTCAAAGGGTTTCTAATTTCATCAATTGCAATGACCACATTTGTAGGAACAGATCTAATCCTACAAAATGATAGTATTCATAATAAAGTTTACGCTGAATCTTATAATGTCACATACAAAGAAAGAGATTCACAGGAAGAAAGATTAATTGTAAAGTTTAAAAATCAAATTGATTTACCTTATGAAGATGGTATTGAAAAACGAATAAAAAATGGAGATTATGATAAAAATTTTAAAAAGTTATTTTCTGAAAATACAGAACTTACTTTGAATCGTCTGTTCTCATCTGTAAATCCGATAGAGATTGAAAAGTTATCAGTACAATCTAAATCAGTTGCTAATGAATCAGCTAATAATTTATTAAATTATTATATTGTACAAGCCCCTAATAACATAGAAATAGAATTATTACTGAAAAAATTTGAAACATCTCCTCTCGTAGAGGAGGCTTATATACAAGAAAAACAAATTTTGACACCCCCTGAAATACAGTTATCAGATTTATCTGTTAATCCGTACGATGATCCTAGATTTAAAAATCAAGGATATCTTGAAGCGGCACCAAAGGGAATTAATGCCTCGCATGCTTGGAGCATTAAAGGTGGTGATGGGAAGGATACAACTTTTGTGGATATGGAATATGGATGGTTATTGAACCATGAGGATTTAGTCAATAAAAATATTAAGCTTATGTCGGGACAAAATATAAGCCAGCATAGAGCTCATGGTACTTCTGTATTAGGAATTGTTTCATCTGAAGATAATCAAATTGGAAATATTGGAATTGCACCAAAAGCATATGTAAAAGTAATATCCCAGATTAGGGATAATGGAATTTATAATACAGCGGATGCTATTTTAAGTGCTGTACATAATTTACAAGCGGGAGATATTCTTTTATTAGAGGCACAAGCTTCGTATGATGGGTATGGGGATAAATATTTACCTGTAGAAGTACATCCAGATATTTTTGATGCAATTCGTGTTGGTGCAGATAAAGGGATTATTATTATAGAAGCTGGCGCAAATGGTTCAAACGACTTAGATAATTTTAAAGATCGTAATGGAAAAAAGATCTTAAATCGAAATAGTCCAGACTTCAAGGATTCAGGTGCTATTATGGTTGGGGCGGGATCATCAACTGTTCCACATAAACGTTTATGGTTTTCAAATTATGGAAGTCGATTAGATGTATATGGATGGGGAGAAAATGTTGATACAACATCAGCAAATTCAAGTCAAAATACTACAAATTTATATACATCAACATTTAGTGGAACATCAAGTGCTTCACCAATTATTGCTGGAGCAGCAACTTCGATTCAAGGTATTGCTAAAGAACATCGAGGTTCTCCTTATACACCAGCCGAATTAAGAAATATCTTAAGTAATCCGAATACAGGAACAAAATCTCAAGATCCGTGGAATGATAGAATAGGTGTTTTACCTGATCTAAAATCTATATTAGATAACTTAGGTTTTAATTCAGATATCCCGAACTCTTCTAGTATTTTAGAAGGAAACCAGTTTGCATGGTCACTAAAAGGAATTAGTGAATTTGAGTTTGCAAAAATTAATTTCAATAAGTCAACGGAAGAAATGCAAATCGACTTAAAATCAGGCGTACCGCATCATTATTTTAATGAAACGTATGCGAGTATTAAAGTACAAAGTGCAACAGGAAAAGTAGTATACAATAAAGACATTTATGGAAACAAACAACAAAATGCTGAATCACAAAGAGTTCCAGTCAAAGTAGGAGACTATATTGAATTAACACATCTAGAAGGTATTCATAGAGCTACTTTAACAAATGTAGGTAATAGTAAACAAGAAAGCTTTGGAAAAAAAGCAATATACCAAGTTACAAAGGAAGGTCTGAAGAAAGCAGAAAAAATGCCCGAAGCTACAATTTTAGATGGAAATCAATTTGCATGGTCACTAAAAGGAATTAGTGATTTCGAGTTTGCAAAAGTTAATTTTAATAAGTCGACAGAAGAAATGCAAATCGACTTAAAAGCAGGCGTACCGCATCATTATTTTAATGAAACGTATGCGAGTATTCAAGTACAAAATGCAACAGGGAAAGTAGTATACAATAAAGACATTTATGGAAACAAACAACAAAATGCTGAATCGCAAAAAGTTCCAGTTAAAGTAGGAGATTATATTGAGTTGACACACCTAGAAGGTGTGCATAGAGCTACTTTAATAAATGTAGACAGCAGTAAACAAGAAAGCTTTGGAAAAAAAGTCATGTACGAAGTTACAACAGAAGGCTTGAAGAAAGTAGAAGAAATGCCAGAAACAACGGTTTTAGATGGAAATCATTTTGGGTGGTCATTAAAAGGATATAGTGATAGAGAAATCGCAAAAGTTGATTATAATAGGACAACAGAGAAAATGCAGGTGAATTTAGAAGCAGGCGTACCACATTCTTACTTTAATAATACGTATGCAAGTATTACAGTAAAGAATTCGACCGGTAGTGTTGTGTATAATAAGGAAATAGTGGGAAATAGACAACCAACTGCTGAAATCCAAAAGGTGCCCGTAAAAGCGGGAGATTACATTGAGATTACCCATATAGAAGGGGAAGCAGTAAAGGAAAAGACACGCGCTACACTTATTAACCTTGAGAATAATAAACAAGAATATATAGGCAAAAAAAGAACCTATCAAGTTACTTCAACGGGATTAAACAAAATAGATTAACATGAAGAACCTTCTAATTATTAGTTAGATGCAAATAGTCGTTCATTATGAACGGCTATTTGGCTTTTATTTAAAGAAAAGTGAAATGAAAATACTCTCTCTTTTGTATATACTCTCCTTGCCATCAACTGGTACATTTGTTTATCAGGGGGAAAAAATTTTAAAAATGTGCTTGAGAATTGATACATGTTTAAGTGTTATAGATTTGAGAAAAAAGAAACAGAATAGTAAGGTATTTATTGATAAACCCTCTCTTTTATTACAATATTTTACAAAATTGATATGATGTATATGAGTTCTATGTATATTAAGGGAGGAATGGGAATGAAGAGGTTCATAACATGTGCAAGTGGTAATACAATCTCAAAAAAGTTAGTTTTAATGATGTTGCCGATGGTTTTAATGATATTGATGATTACACCATCGAATGATGTATCGGCAGCCAATCTATCAAAAGCAGGTTCACTAAAAGGCGTAAATTTATTTAATGGAAGTTGGACAGTTGCTATACAGGCAGCAAATTTACAATATGTTTCTGCTGAGCCTTTGGGAAATGTAATAGCAAATCGTAATGCAGTTAATGAATGGGAGAAATTTGAATTAATTCCGACGGGGGAATTATATACGTACGCTTTAAAAGCTAAAAGTAATGGGAAGTATGTTTCGTTTGAGCCAAATGGTAGAGTAGTAGCAGATCGTACATCAATTGGGGCATGGGAAAAATTTATCTTATATAATGGTGGGGATAATAGGATATATGTATTACAAGCACTAAGTAATGGTAGATATATATCAGCAAATGGTGGTAGAGAATTAACAGCTACTAGTTATGTAGCTGGAAGCTGGGAAAGATTTGTTATTGTATACTTCTAAACTTTGAAGTGTTATATATCTAAATGATAATGGCATGTTTAGTTGGTATAAATACCTAATACAATAAAGTTTTAAGCATGTAATACAAGTGTATATTAACGTGTAAAAGGGCTGCAAATAATTAGCAGTCCTTTTTGCATGTTAAATAAGGACTTACTGAGGTTATAATGAAAAGAAAAAGAACCCTATAGGGTTCTTTTCCAGGGCATATTAACAGTAAGGAGAATCATGAAATGCTACTTCAAACCTTTATTAGGGGAAAGATTTTGAATAAGATTAACATACGTCTATTTTTACATAAATGTAATATATAGTAAATTGATAATATTTATACTTACTATTACTAATATTCAATTAAGATAGTTAACACTATTTGTGTAGTGTTAATGAAGTGCATATTTAGAAAATTAATAATAGCCCCAAGTTGGTTAAATATGTCTAATATTATATTTTATTTGCTAAAAGAGCTTATAGTTATATCATTTCAAAAATTAATTAGCATTTAAACAATTTTAACTGAAATTGGATGTGTATTAAATAAAATAAACAAAGACCCTGTAATAAATACAGGGCCGGATACAGGGTTAAGGGAACGCATAGTTTCTTAAAATCATAATAGCATATATTCTTTGTATAGCTACATGAGGATTTTGACAGAATTAAGAACAAGACAGAAAATCTGTAGGAAAGCAAATATAGTGCTGGAAATGTGATTTTAAATTAAGCTATAGGTATATTGAAATGGATGAAAACTCTTGAGTACCATGATTAAATTGCCTTTAATTATGAGGTTTAGGTTAGAGGGATAATTGGATCTTACTGAAAAGGCAAAATGTTTTTTAGATTAAAAGAAGAAAAGACACCTTTTGGATGCCTTTTCTTTAGGTAAACAGTTCACATATTGCTGAATTAGATAGGAAACCATAATTCGACTATGAAGTAAATCTTAATATAATCCTAACTGAAAAAATATGTAATATTGCATTTGAGTTTTTAATTATTTTATCGAAGATAGAGTAGCAATTTAAATAAAAGGGCATGCAGTCGTATCTGCAGCCCTTTTTAGGAGGAATTCAAGACACCATTAGGACACGTATTGGTAACAGGTTCAAAAATAGTATATGTGAGAAGAAAAAGTCCTATACAAAAAGTAGACAGGACCTTGTCTTTTTTATATTTTCAAAAATGAAATTCCGTCCTTTTTGAAATTAGTACAACACACATTTGGTTTGTAATGAAATTAGAAAAAGTATACATGAAGATGGCAGACAACTATTTTGTTGCCTGCCGGTGCCAGTGGGTTGAATGAGTTAGTCAATTCAATAAATTGTGCTATCCCATTACCAGAAGAGTGAAGCCGCTAGTTCAAACGGCTTAGATATAGTTTGCCTAACAAAGAAAAAATTATGAGTAGAGATTTTGTTTACTCTATATGAAAAGATAAATAGATATTCATCAGACAAGGATAATTTAGCATACCTTGAATATGGTGTAGGAACGAATTAAAGAAAAGGGTGAAATATTGGATAACTCGAAATGGATGCCTTTAAGTAATGATGATGAGGAAATTTGGGCAGGAGCAAGAGTTAGGTTGTACAATGTTGATATGAATAGAGAAGACAAAGAAAATAATTTCTATGAATATATTATTTCTTATATCTACGACAACAATAACTACTTACAATTAACTAATTTAACAACAGGAAAAGCAGGTTATATTATTTGTGTCATTGAAAAAGAATTACCAAATAATTATGCTTTGGGCAGAACATTAAAGCAAAGAATAGGTTTAGAAAATACCTATTTTAGATTTGAATAATCAACAAATAAGGGAAGCACCAACTCTAAGGTGTCTTCCCTTATTTAATACAATATTAACAGAGCCTAAATAAAAAAGTGAGAAAAATGATAAACATTCTTCTCACTTTCATCAATTAGGGTGGCATATACATAAATATGCGTTTGGGTGGATTTTTGGATGAAAAATCCACATGCATAGTATAACAAACTACATAAGGTAGATTATATGTAATATTGCATATAGGGAAAGATTCTTCTATAGAACTAAAATACAGTTTATACTGAATTATTTATTTATTATAAGGTAATAATATATTATCGGATTTTATATCTATTACTTATGTATACGTGTTACAATGAATTTCTCCAATTTATTTTATTCTTTTATATAGAATTTATGGTTTAGTTATCTCTTACAACAAAATCGGCCGTAGTAAATGATTCATGAATAGTGTGATGCATTTAGAATGGTTCAAAGGCTGTTAAACATAATCATACAAAGAATAAATTTATGTAGTTATTTTTTAGAGAATTTATTATGGTAAAGACTTCATCCGATTTGAATAGCGCTAAATTAAAATTTTTATCCAATCAAGGTCAAATAATATCTGTTAAATGAAGGTTATGTTTCATCCATTTTATTGGGAACAATTCGTAGTTTTAGAATTGCTGAATATGGAAAGATAACATATTCGAAAGGAGGATAGATAAAACGCTGCCTGTGAAATTTAAATCGTTAAATAAGGAAGTTGAGATGATAGGATTTAATAGGGGTTTCATTTCGAATGGTACTGTAAATATATGTAGAAAAAATAAAGGAGAAAAATTTAAATAAACTATATCAGTAGTAAAAGTGAAAGGGAGAAGTATCTAGTGTTTAATATAAAAGAAAGATTGGGACAAATAAAGCTTAAAACGAAGTTGTCTATGGCATTTATAGCAATATTAATTATACCAAGTCTAATCGTAGGAATATCATCTTATAATAAAGCAAAAACAGATCTTAATGAAACAATTTTACAATCAGCACAAGATAATATAAGTATTTTAGATAAGATTGTTGATGATGAATTAGAAAATAAGCAAACAGATGTCTCTCATTTTGCAAAGGTACTCACACAAGGGGATTATAATCCTGAACAATCGCAAAATGTACAGAGTAAATTTGATCAATATATACAGTTACATCCAGAGATAGAAACGATTTATACGGCATCCAGTAACAATCAATTTATTCATGCACCTGTTGGAAAAATACCAGAAGGGTTTAATCCGTTAGAAAGCAGTTGGTATAAGGATGCAGTAAAAGCAAATGGAGAGATTATTGTTTCATCTCCATATAAATCAAAGTCTACAGGAAATATGGTAATAGCAATTGCAAAGCAAAATGCAGATAAAAGTGGTGTCATTGGCGTAGATTTGAATATTAAAGATATAGTAAAAACATCCAAAATGATTAAAATTGGAAAGCAAGGATTTGTATCTATAGTCAGTCAAGATAAAACAATAGTTGTTCATCCATCACTAAAGCCAGGAGAGAAATTAGAGAAAACTTTAGCGGATGAACTGTACAAAAAAGAAGATGACGTAATTACTTATAGCCTTAACGGGGAAGATCGAAACATAAGCTTTAAGACAAACAAAAAAACAGGTTGGAAAATAGCTGGCGTAATGCCTACGAAAGAAATTGAAGAAGCTACCAATCCTATTTTTTATAAAACGCTCACTATAATAGGGGCTTCATTATTGTTAGGTGGAATTGTAATTTTATTCATACTTAGATCTATTATTAATCCACTAAGACAATTAGTTATTTCGGCCCAAAGAATTAGTCAGGGAGATTTAACCGAGAAAATAGATATTCGTTCAAAGGATGAACTTGGTCAATTAGGCGGTAGTTTCAATACAATGGCAGAGTCGTTACGTAATATTATTTCTCAAATTAACACATCTGCAGGACATGTAGCTGCGTCTTCTGAGGAACTAACTGCTAGTGTAGAACAAGCAAGCGTTGCGACGGAACAAATTACAAAAGAGATGGAAGAGATCTCGAATAGTGCAGAGGTTCAAAATAATGAAGTTGAGTCTGGAGCTGAATTAATTGGTGAGGTAACACGAAATATTCAATATGTAGCTGAGAATGCATCTGAAGTATCGGCTTCATCCATATACACAAAACAAAAAGCCAATGAAGGTGAACAATTAGTAGAACAAACTGTAACACAAATGCAGTCTATCCATCACTCTGTTTCTCAATCCGATAATGTAATAAAATTATTAGATAAGAAATCGCAACAAATTGGAAGTATATTAGAAGCGATTCAAAATATTGCGGAACAAACAAATTTATTAGCATTGAATGCAGCAATTGAAGCAGCTAGAGCAGGAGAACAGGGGCGAGGGTTTGCAATTGTTGCAGATGAAGTTAGGAAGCTAGCAGAGCAATCATCCGAATCTTCGATGGAAATTGGAAGCTTAATTAAGGAAATACAAGCAGACGTACATGAGACTGTAAAAGCTATGAATGAAGTGGGAGTAGAGGTACAGTCGGGAATTAAAGTTGCGAACGATACAAAACAAAGTTTTTATGAGATTTCAAAATCTGCAAATGATATAGTGTCAAAAGTGCATGGTATGGTGGAGCTATCTAATACAATGACTACTGATGCAATGAAAGTCGATACATCGATTGATCAAATAGCTATGGCTGTAAAAGAGAACTCTTCAAGTATGCAAACGATAGCTGGTTCATCTGAGGAACAACATGCTTCTATGGAAGAGATAAATTCTTCAGCAATACAATTAGCACAGATGGCAGAAGAACTTCAAGAGTTAATTGGTGGATTTAAGATTTAAGTTGAGATTCTAGGAGAGAATGCTAGAATCTTGTTACAGAGTGGAAATGCATAGTAAATAAGTATAATATGTACTCGCTATGCGTATTGAACAGGCAGAAAAGCCATTTAAAAACCCTCCATTTGGAGGGTTTTTAAATACAGTTACATTAAATTTGTGGTGGTGCACCACCATAATCGCCAACACTATATGAAGGAGTAGGATAATGACCATGAGTAGCAAGCTGATCTGTTTTAGAAAACTGAAAAATTCCCACCGTTAATACCCCAATAAAAGCAATGCCTGATAATAATAAGCTAATTTTTTTCATTATTTTAACACTCCTTTTGCGATTGATTTTTGTCTTGCCTGATAACAAATATGGAAATAGTCACTTACCTTTTGGTAGTTCTCTAATTGTCTACATTTTGTGGCAAATAATTCAGCGTATTCGACAACATATTCCCATAATTCTTCTTCCTCAAAGTATAAGATTCCTTCTTGAATGATTTTTTCTAATTCTTCCAATGGAATATTTTCGTTTAATCTTTTTAAAATAGAGAAGTGGTGTGTGTATTCTTCGTTATGAATTTCTCTGCAAATTTGTAGTCCCTTATCAATGAGTTGACTGGCCGTTGATTGTTCTCCTAACTTATAATGTTCCTTAGCTTGTAGGAAGATGGCCTTGAAGTGTGTAGGGATTTTCTCTGTTACTTCTGAAAGGTGACGAATAGCTAAAGTAGACATACTTTGATCAGAATACAGCCACCCCATAGTATTTTTTACGTATAACAAGGAATCTTCTTCCCTATTTTTTTGTAGTAAATCAATTGCACAATGTAGATATTCTTCTGCTTGTTCGTACTGTTTTAAATAGATGCAGCAGCCACCTAGCAAACTATTACAAAAGGCTGTTTTTACTTCATAACCTTCATACTTTGAAAAGATTGCTCTCGATTTATTTGCGTATTCGATAGAAGCAAGCATGTTATAGGTATGGTGATAAAAAGTAGCAATTCTATAGTAGAATTCAGCGTGTTCAATTTCATCTGGTATGTCTACTAATATCTTTTCTGCCAGTTTATAATGTTCCTCTGCCTCAGTATAATTTGATATAAAAGTGGAATGAATGGATTTAAAAAAGTGATAATAGAAGCGTAGAAAATGGTCTGTAGGCATATCATAGTCACTAATAGCATCAAAGCTATTTTGTTGAATACCAAGGCTATCTGTTAAGACATTGTAACGGAATTCAAGTAGTGAGTAATATAGTAACAAATTTTGATCTTGATGTTCTTGATTTGGCTCAGTACTTAATTTGCTGATTTTTTCATCAATTTTCTTTTTTAGATTAGTAGCTTTTATAACTTGTTGAGATAGCATAGATCGATACCAGTCGTTCAATAGAGAGGTTAACTGCTCATTTCCTTTTACTGAGACACTCATAATATACGCCCCCATCTTATAGAAATATCCTAATCCAATTTAATTGTAACTATCATAGCAAAATAGAAGAAAAAATAGTATGATTTTACAACTTTTTCAAGAAAATTCAGAAAATAATCAATTATTGTCGAATGTACTTAGAATAAAACATCCAAAAATTATCAAAAGATGATATGAGTCTTTATACGTTCTATCAGGTGAACTAAGAAACTGTGATTGAAGATTTATGAAATTTCCTTTTCTTAAAACGGATCCATTACATATTACTTTTTAAATTGTTTATCAGATACTATAGTATGTATTACAAACAAATATATAAATCTTGCGTGTGTAAATAAGAAGAGAATAAAGAAAACAAAAAAAGAACTTGTAAGAATTCCTACAAGTCCTTATTTAGATAATGTAAAAAGGTGAAACAGAATACCTCATTATATTTAATAGGGAAATTATCTTACTTATGGCTTGGTTTTATAGAAGATGTACTATATTGAAGATTTGTTCTTATTGTTGATTAAAGGGAAATTTAAGACTGGTAAGGGGAAAGTGCATAAAAGAGAAAGTCTCCTTTACTTATTCTAAAAAGATAATTCAAAAAGCTATTTGTGTATAGAATAAGCTATGCATAAATTCATCAACATTGGTGATGATAAATAAGAGAATCAATATATAAGCATAAACTTGTTAAAGCTCAGTGTAATTCTATAAATAGTAGATATAATTATCTAAAAAAAACATTATTTACTTTTTGAGTAGGATAAGTAGAAGAAAATAGGAAGTTTTTCTTTGAAGAAAGCTCTTTTGATAGGGATAGATTTTTTATAACTAGAACAAATAAATTAATAATTGCATATACTGTATTGTCGTTAAAGAAAGACATTATTTTCTCAGAACAGGGGAATCACTAGAAAAATATGTGATTCCTTTATTCTTCAGTATAATGTCAATAGTTGATTTGAAGTAACCGAAGAAATAAAATCTTTATTAATGAACAATCACATAATTCTAGGTATAGTAGGTTTATAATTTAGACTATAAAAATTAATGTGTCTTTTATTATTTAACCAAGAAGACTCACTCCATAAGGAACTCACAGCAAGTATGAGCATGTGGGAGTATTTCAAAGCATGCAATATTGTTTGATTTGGCTAATACATAGATTTATCATCTCAGAACTGGTGTAAGAATTATAACGTTTATACCACTCTATTGTATTTTCTATAGTTTGTTGTAGGGACCATTTTGGCTGCCAATCAAGATTGAATTTTGCTTTGCTAATGTCAAGGTTTAGTAAATTTGCTTCATGAAAATTTATTGGACCTATATTTTCTGCTGTCCAATCCCCGCAGCCCCAAATATCTAGTAAACGGGTCACTAATTTTTCTACGGAAACAATATTGCTTAGGGGTGGCCCGAAGTTCCATGCCCCTGAATAAAGGATACCATTATTTATAATTTTTTCTGTAAGGAGTAAATACCCGCTTAAGGGTTCTAGTACATGTTGCCAGGGTCTAATAGCAGTAGGGTTTCTAATAATAATCTTTTTGTTTGATTCTAATGCTCGTATACAATCAGGAATAATTCTATCTATTGACCAATCACCACCACCAATTACATTACCAGCTCGAACGCTTGCAATTATTTTCTTGTGGTGAGAAAATTTTTCTTCTGAAAAGTAAGAATTACGATAGGAAGAAATTAAAAGTTCGCAGCATCCTTTACTTGAGCTATATATGTCATGGCCGCCCATAGGGTCAATTTCACGATAACCCCAAGGCCATTCTTTATTTTCATAGCACTTGTCACTTGTCACCATAATTCCTATTTTAGCTGATTCATGTAATCGAATTGCCTCTAGTACATTCATAGTTCCTACAACGTTTACCTCGTATGTTTCTCTAGGATATTCATATGAATACTTAACTAGAGGTTGGGCAGCTAAATGGAATACAATTTCAGGTTTATAATCTGTAAAAACCTTATTTAATTTATTAAAATCTCTAATGTCTCCACGAATATCAATTATATTATTTTGAAGGTTAGTAATGTTAAAGTTATCATTTTTATTTTTAGGATCTAATGAATATCCGATTACAGTAGCACCTAATTCATTCAACCATAGGGATAACCAAGAACCTTTAAAACCAGTATGTCCAGTAATTAAAATTGTTTTTCCGTAAAAAGCATTATTAAAGTTTTGGTTTAACAATTAGTCCACCTCCTTTAGTACCCTATTTTTAGGGAGTTAGGTATAAATGTTTATTATTTTTATACCAATTAACAGTTTTTATAATTCCTTCTTCAATATTAATTCTAGGTTCCCAGGAAAGAGAGTTTTTTATTTTTTGCACATCTGCTTCAGGAACCCATCTTTCATTTGTTCTAGAGGAAATTGCACCGTAATTTGGTCTGGAATTGGTTTTCAAATGTTTGAATAATAATTCTACATAATGTTTCAAGGGGTGAATAGTGCCACTCCCAATATTAAAGATTTCATTTTGTACAGTAGTATTTTCTACTGCTAGGATACAGGCATCTATTACATTTTCTATATAACAATAATCTCTTAATTGATTACATAAAGTTAAATTTACATCTTTGTTTTGTAATACTCGCAAGATTATATAGCTAAAAATTTTATGCGGCTCTTCGCCTTCTCCGAATATGCCAAAAGGTCTTAATGTTATAAGATTAATATTGTTTTCGCTAGCAATTTGATGGGCGAGTATAGTAGCAGCAGCTTTGGTACTTCCATAGATATCCACAGGAGTTAGTAACATATTTTCATGAATAGGTTCCATCTTGTTACCGTATTCAGAACTACTCCCAAAATTGATGATTTTTTTACAATTCACCAATTTTGCTGCTTGAATAATGTTACAAGTCCCTATAACATTTGTTTCTATAGCATGGATGTAATCTGTATGGGCAGAATTTACACCATAGGCTGCCAGGTGAAAGATATAATCGGGATTAATTTTCTTTATTGCATCTTGTACTTGTTTTTTATCTCGTATATCTATTTCATAGGTTTCAATATATTTTAGAATATCCTTTAGTCTCCAAGAGTTTGATGGTGTTCTTATGAAAAGAACAATTTTTGCTTGTAAATTTAAAAGTCTTCGTACCAAGTGAGAACCAATAAAACCGTATCCACCAGTAATAAGGAAAGTTTTATTTTTAAATGAAGCAATCATAATGATAATCTATCCTTTATTAAGATGTATTTTTAGTTGCTGAAATAAATAGATTTATTTTTAAATAAGGAAAGTATCAGTCTTAATTGTGATGAGGGGAGGGGTATTTAAAATAATTTTTTATTGTTGTTGTATCAATTTGGTCAGCAAATAAAGAGGAGGGAGATTTTTGAAAAGTATTATGAAGGGTATGACATGTCTTGTTCAATTGTTCAATATAAGGAATGTATATATAATCTAAAACTGCTGGAGGTAATTCTAAAGTTTCTTGTTTCCATAAATCGAACTCGTTTGGATTAATAATTTGCATACTTCCAAAATGAAAAGCTATTAATTCATCTTGATCAATAAAAACTTTATTATCTGTTTTAGATATAGAACTGCTATTTAAAATGACATTCCAAGGTGCTGCATCAATACCTTTATGAGTCATGATTTTTATATTAGAAAAGATGTTAGGAATGTGATTTAAATATTTTTGGTCACCCCATCTATTCATTTCAACATCATAATGATTATTACAATATTCTAGGCATTTATCTTTCCACCATGTTAAAATTTCTTTACTATTTTGATCGTTTTTGAAGCCTACTAAACCAGCTTGGTATATACCGTGTATGCTTTCAATTGCAGTAGAGCTTCTTTGAGGGCAAAGGAATACAGAGTATTTCCACCACTCATCAAGAATGATATTAGGTGCTGTAAAGAAATACATATCAGCATCACAATATATAATGTGATCAACTTCCGGATAAAGACTAAGGACATGTAGACATAGGGGCGCTTTTAATGTCCAACAATATTCTTGTAAACTTCTATCATTTTTTATACTGAGGAGTTCATGATTTTCAATTTCTTTTACTGGAATTAGTATGGCGTGCTTTAATTTTAATTTCTCTAATATTTGATAAGTTAAATCATCCATACAACAGATCCATACAGTAAATTTAGCGTTGAAATTTTCTAAGGAATAATAAGAGGTCAATCCTTGAATTAATCGTTCTTTACTTATAATCATGGAAAAGTTCATAAAATGATTGGATTGATTCATTTTTCTTCTTAATTGTGAATCTTTATATAAAGTTTGAGCTTTATTTATATCTTTTTTACTTAAAAATTGTTTAGTATCTTTATTGAATTTATCCTTTAATTGCTTTAAAACAAATTGAATTCTCTCTAAATACGGAGTGTAAATATGGTTTAATATATTATTGGGTATTGAAATTTCTCCCAAAGACCAAAGATCAAAATCATTTTCAGTAAAGATAGTAATACATGCAAAATGGTAAACAACTAGTTTGTCGTTTTCAATAAATACATCGTTTTTAGTCTTGTCAATTTTATAATCGTTATTATATATACAGTTCCAAGGCGCAGCATTTATACCTAAGTTATTTGAAATTTTTACTTTTGGAAAATATATAGGGATATAATCTAAATACTTTTGGTCTCCAAATTTCCCCTCCTCAGCCTCGGCACTGCACCAATCTATACATTTATTTTTCCACCATCTTACACTTTTTAGTCCATAGAGATCATTCTTAAATCCAATTAGACCGGCCTGATATTTTCCATACATTTTTTCTACCCAATCACGATCTCTTTGGGGGGTTAGGAAAATAGAATGGTCACCCCATTCCTCAAAAATAATATTAGGGTCAGAGAAAAAGCATAAATCACCATCACAATATAGAATAGATGGTAAATCATAATTGACCAATAAATATTCTATCAAGACAGATTTTAAAGTCCAACAATATTCATTTACTTTTCTTTTTCTCTTAATTGCTTTTAGTTCACGATCTTCTAATTCTTCAACTTGTAAAAGGTTTACATTAATTAAACTCATTTCTTTTAATAGTGAATATGCAAAAGGATCTATACAACAAATCCACAATGTGAATTTTTCTGAGTACTGCATTAGTGATTGCTGTAAAGCAATAATTTTCAAGACATACTCACTACCTACAATGACGCAGAAATGATTATTTAGATCATGTTGTTGATTATAGAATTGGGGATGTCTTTTTTGAGTATTTTTTTTGGAGAGATTTGAAGCTTTAATTCCTGTTGAAAGTGGGTTAACTATTTTCTCATTAGAGGGGATATACAATCGAGGTAAACTTATTTTTTTATCATTAGAGTTCAATGCTTATTCAGTCCTCTCCACTAAAATTTATTTGGATTCCAACTTTCATTTACAGTTTTTAAATCTTTAGGTGTATCGACACTAGCCCAAAAGTCATTGTGTTCATAGACTGCGAGCTCATTGTCTTTTATTAAATTTCGAAGAGGATCTTCTTCTAGAACACAATCATCATTATTACTTAAATAATCGAATATTTCTTTGTTAAATACAAAAAACCCGCCATTAATTACTTCATCGAGTAATGGTTTTTCTTTAAAATCAATAGCAATTCCATCTTCGACCGCCAATAGGCCGTATTGACTATTTTTTTTAATTCCAGTTAATGTAGCAATTTTTCCTTTTTCTTTATGGAATGCTACTAGTTGATCAATATCTATATTGGCTAATCCGTCACCATAAGTTAATAAAAAGGTTTCACCCTGTACAAAGGATTCAAGTTTTTTTAGTCTTGCCCCGGTCATTGTATCAATTCCTGTATCTATAAAGTGTATATTCCAATTTTCTAATTCCTGAAGTAGCGTATATTGACTGGTTTTAAAATTCAAACTAAAGTCATTCTCTTTCCAGCTAAAGTCCATAAAATATTCTTTAATTTTCTCACCTTTATATCCTAAGGGCAAAATGAAATCAGAATGTCCATATTTTCTATACCAATTCATTATATGCAAGAGGAGAGGCTTTCCTTGAACTCGAACTAATGGTTTGGGAATGTCCTCTAAAATTCCTTGCATCCGAAGCCCTTTTCCGCCACACAAAATTATGACTTTCATAGATTTATTTCCTTCCTCTCTATATATTTTACTAATTTAAACTATGTAGTTTGTTTGATAAATGTATACACGGTTGTACCATAATGACAATCAACTAAAAAATATATGTTAGATTTATAATTCAAATGCTGATTAAACGTGAAGAATACGCACTGTAGTTTATTCTCAATCTTATGTAAATTAGGTTATTTTAAAATCAATGCTTTCTTTTATTTAATACTAATGAAAGAAATTGCTTGTTTATAAGATAAAAGAAGGGGAGGGGAATCAAGGGAATTGAAGAAGCTTATAATGAAAAATCTAAGAAGGAAATTAACTATTTAAAGGAAAAGTGAACAAATATTGAATGGTAGATTTTACAAATTTAAAAAAGAGCACCGTATAAAGGTGCTCTAGTGATGGAATCAATTTTGTAAAGAACCATTTATTCAATAAAGAAGGACTTATGAATTATTATATGAACGGTTTATTAATTAAGTGTGTATCAATTAGTTGGCAATTTTATTTCTCTACACCTATTTTAATTTAATAGAAAAATTATGTTAAAAGTAAGAAGAAAAGTATTAAGTTAATGTTATTTTATTTAAAATATAATCCCAATCGGAATCATCACCTTCCCATCTATCCTGATAACGTGGGAGTTCAATTGAACAAACCCTTGATATTCTCCAATTTTGCTCAACGATATTAGATATATCCTCCTTAAAATTGACAATAAGAATATTAAAATCTTTATTTGTAATTTTGGATAATACGTTTTTTAATTCAATCGCTTCATCTCGATTTCCCCAAATCCTAATGAATAAAATCGATTCACTACTATTTATTTTTTCAAGGAATCGATTAATTCTAGTGTCTAATTTAGCTTTAAAAGAAGGATAAGTTGATTTCCAATCCTTTTCTGAGTCAATAGGAAAGTCATGCATTGAAAAACAATTATAATAAGTGTCCTTTATACAATAGGTAATTCGTTCTGCCCATTTAGTTTGATTATCAAATTCTGATTCAATAAGACCGTAACTTTCTGAACCTTCTATGACCATATTTTCCAACTTCATAAATTTTTCAAACCGACTTTGAAGTAATCTGTTTACATCTGAAAGTGATGGATAATAAAACCAATCTAAAGGTCCAGAAAATGTTCTTAAATGGTGCCTTTTGATTTGGTTAGTGACTTGACACAATCCTCCTAAACTTACAATTACGCCATAGGATTTTTGTATATCATCTAGGTTCATCCTCATCATCCTTTTTAAAAGTAATTTAAATTATCTATTCAGTATATGATGCAATAACATATTGATGTGGACATATATATCAAAGTACATAGAACTAAGACATTGGTATAAATTTGAAAAGTCAAAATCCCTAAGTTAAGGGATTATATCTTTAATGTTATATCATTGAGTTGCTATTGGGATGAAAGCTGGTAGGGATTATACTCTCCAGTAACTAAAATTAGAAACCAGTCCTTGATTACTACAGTAAAATTGTTGTACCTTTAAAAGAATCCTTAGATAAAAAAATCTATTGGTTAGCATTTAACCAGTAGATTTTTCTTTGAGTTATTATCTTTTACATCATAATTATAGAAGATGAAAAATTCCACTTAGAAATAATTTTAAGCAGAAGAATAGACTAGTCTAATTTCTAATGGTCCCAGTATCTTTTATTTTGACGTGTGTCTTTACATTTATTTTAGCCTCTGCTAACGCTTGCAACCAATCTCCCTTTACTTTTTTCCACTCTTTATATTGAAATGCTCTAGCATATAGGGATAATCCGATTGGATCAATTTTATTCTGCTGTATTTCATACAACATATTTTGTAAATTATTATTAATTTCTTTTTGAATAGCACTTTTTAAATTATTTATATTTTTTTTATTATCATAGTGTCCCTTAATTGAATTCGCATTGGTTTTTTCTATTAAAGCTACATTAGCATATATATCGAGATTAAATACAAACTTTCCGTTTTGAAAATTAACAACTACCTTCCTTGTCGCGTTCTGTACGAAGATAGAAGTATTTGTTTTTTTGTTGGAATTTTTAGGAGGAAGTGCAAGGTGTAATATCATTCGCCCGTTACTTTTTGGCTTATTTATAAGATTGAAAAATTTAACATTTTTTTTAGGGATATACGCTAAATATTTCCCTTTTCGATCTAAAAATGCAATTCCTACTGTGTCGATTTCATTCTTTGTTTTTTTGATAGTTGGAACAGTTTGCGTCATTCCATCTTCATTTTGTTCTCTCATTAATTGCTGAATTGTAGAAGAGACGGATTGGTTATTTTGAATTGAGGATTCGATTACACCATTTATATAAGATGATAGTGATGGTTTACTAGGCTTATAAATTTTAAAAATTTCTTCTGCAGGCCCATCTACAAGTACTACTTTAGCATTAATGGTAGCGTAAGGATCACGGTAAGAAGAATCAAGCTCCTGCAACCAGTTTGCTTCTTGCGCTAATTTTTTCCCAATTAAAATGATTTGAGCTTTGGAAGCTGTCAGATATCCCGTTAACTTCGTATCTATCTTACTGAATCCATTATATACAGTTGATGCTTGTGTCCAATGCTCTATAGTACTTTTTTGCTGCTTATGATGAAAGAGTGGTATGCTTGTTCCAACTTTTATGTCTCCATTAGAGGTTCTATCCAAGCCAATTAAAAGGATTAATGAAACCTTCTCAAGAGGAACTCTCTGACTACAACCAATTATATACACACAACAAATTACAATCCATATCCATTTTCGAATCAAAGTTGTTTCCTCCTAGTAACCCAAGTAAAAAGAATACTGTAAGCGAAAAATAAGATTGGTAAAAGAATAAAGAAAATGACATTTAAGATATCCATAAGAGAATATATAAACAAATATTGATCTACATCGGGATTTAGGAAAATAAATAGCCCAACTATAAATAACATAAAAGCAAGCAGCGCCCAATTTCGGGCGTTTTTTTGAAGTGATATGGTCATAGATTCAAAACTGAAAAATAAATACGGATATAAAGTAGTGGAGAATACAATTAAATAGTAAGCGATATAAATAATTTCTAATCGTTCCATGAAAGAAAAACGAACCCCTTGTAACAAATGAAATACGGGCCAAATCAGGTCTTTTATCCCCTCGGGGCTAAAGTATATATAAGAAAGAATAGTCACATATAGATAGAAAATCATGGTTCCAGTATTTGCTATTAGTAGTCCTTTTATGGCCTTTTGTTTTTTTTGTAAGAAAGGATATATATAATATGCAATTTCTAAGCCAGCATAAGGAGTAATAGTTTCTTTTGTTGCCTTTAAAATAGGGTATAATCCCTCTTTAAAAATAGGTAGTAGGTGTAAAGGGTTGTAGTTACTCTTTAATGAAAAAAGAAGAAATAGCGGCATCCAAGTAGTGAAGAAGAAAACAAGCATAGAATAACTAGTAAGAGCCCTTAACCCACTCAGGGCTAAAATAATAAAAGGTAATAGTAATAATATGGTGATTTGATAAGCAGGAGTGGAAGGGAATATCCACACTTTTACAATATCAGTTGCCTTTAATAAAGTATTAAATCCAGCAAAAAATAGATAAAAGGCATATGCAAGAAAAAGAATTGTCCCTATCCATTTACCAAAGTATGTTTTTAAGATTTGTGAGAAATTTTTGTTAGGATTTTTTTGTAACATTAATATAATAAATACACCGATTATAGAAGTAACTATCCATCCGAGAATGATCGAAATCCAGCCATCTGTACCAGCAGTAGTAGCAAGTGGGCTTGGCATAATTAACATACCAGATGCGAGTTGCAGCGAATGAATGAAAATAATAAATTCGAATAAAGTTACTTTTTGGAACTTAAGATTCCCCATGTTAACCACCTTCTTTTTTCTTTCTTTGTTTCGGCTGTCCTGTACTCGAGCGGGTGGTAATCATCGAAATAGGAAATCTTACAAAAGAATCTTTTAACTCTTGGAGACGAAATGGTGCGATTGGCATTCCGTATGGTGAACCATAGGAAGTTAGTGAAACAAAATGAGCAAATAAGAGCATTAATCCACTAACAATACCTACAATCCCATAAAAGTAAGCCAATAACATCATTGGAAAACGGATAAGGCGTATAGAACTTGATAAATCATAATTAGAAACAATAAATGAAGCAATGGCTGTAATAGATACAATAATAACCATAACGTTACTAACAAGACCAGCTTGAACAGCCGCCTGTCCAATTACAATCCCTCCAACGATTCCAATAGTTTGTCCAATTGGTTGTGGTAAGCGAATGCCAGCTTCACGTAGCATTTCTAGTGTAATTTCCATTATAAAAGCTTCCAATAAGGGGGAGAAAGGGACTTTGACTCTTGATGTTGCAATAGAAGTGTATAAGTCTATAGGAATAATTTCAAAGTGAAAAGAGACTATAGCAATATAAAATGCGGGTAAAAAAATAGCTATAATAAATCCTGCAAATCGTAATAAGCGAAAAAATGATGCGATGAGCCAATGAATATTATAGTCATCTGGGGTTTGAAAAAATCCAATCAAATTCATAGGAACAACCATTGCACCAGGGGATCTATCCATTAATACTGCTACTTTCCCATCAAGTATATGATTTGAAATGGCGTCTGGGCGCTCGCTTAAATACGCCTGTGGAAAAGGAGTCCAATTTTGATCTTTTGTATAATTAGATAGCTCTCCAATACTTAATACCGCATCTGTTTTGATTTTACAGATTCTAGTTTCAATTTCTTGGACTACATCTGCGTTTGCTACATCACCTAAGTAAATTAAATAGACTAAAGAAGTGGCTCTTTCTCCAATCGTCAGCTTTTTGATTTTTAACTCTGTAGAAGGAATATATCGACGGATAAGACCTATATTTTTTGTGGCATTTTCAATAAATCCATCATGGGATCCTTTTATAGTAACTTCTGAAATTGGCTCTTGAATTGCTCTCTCTGCCCAGCCTTTTGTATTTATTAGAAGTGAACGCTTTTCTCCCTCCATAAACAGTACACATTGCCCCTCAAGTAATCCTTCTTTAATTTCATTCCATGTATATACTATTTTGGTATGAGTAGCAATAATATTAGAATTAAATATTTGACTGTCTTCATTTACTTCTTGTAATAATGGTGTAACAACATTGGTTTTTAATGCAACACCATCTGTAAGGCCTTCGAAATAATATAGTAAAATATTCGTGTTTGTTTTTAATTGCAAAGGATGTTCAATTAAATCTGCACTAATATCAAAGATGTTATCTAATGTATTTTTAAGTTCTTTTAAGTTACTTGTTTGGATCTTTTCAATGGTTTTATCTGTCTTAGTTTCTAAGGTCTCTTCATTTAAGGACAAAATTGACACCTCTTTAATATATAACGATTAGTTGTATTTATTATTTTTATATGATTGAATTTTATTCACTAATTTAAACTAATTGGAGATAAGAATTAATAAATTTGATGTGCTATATTATTAATTCAGAGGGTGTTGCAAAACTAAAATAAATATGCAATGTTATGAATCAGAAAAACTAGCTGAACATGCAATAGATAGCG
>NZ_JBNPJZ010000051.1:0-42967 GCF_050312695.1 Bacillus sp. AF62
TTACTTGTATAATTATGTATCATAGAAAATATCCTTTTTTGTACAGATTATACCATAGATTCTAAACAGGTTCTAAGGTGCGCCTGGTATTATTTGCACGATTTGCGACTTCTTCTAGCATTTCAGGTGTTACCTTGATTTGAACCATTTTTTTCCTCCCCTTCCCAATTAAAATTATGAGATAAAAAGAAAAAAATATAAATATATAAAATTCAGATTATATTAAGGGGCATTTATTTATAGAAGAACTATAAAAAAGTGCTAACAAGTTTGCAAACGAACTTGCTAACACCTATAAGAAATAGACATAAATTATCGCCGATATGTCGTCTTTGAAAATAGCTTTAATCAGTTACATCATACTTATACGAAATGCTCATAAAAACAGTCTTAATATCAAGAATAAAAACAGCCACGAATTAATAATAAGTAGTGATATCGTAGAAAAACCTTATCAAATAAAGACGTATTTAATAAGACCTATGAAACGAAGTGAAACTATATAATATGAAAGTGTATTTTTAGAACACAAGTTCAACAAATGGAAGGGGAATGTTTATTTATCAAGGGGATCTAATACAGTTTAATTAAAAGGTTATTATTTGCTCACAAATAATATAAAAACATGTGAAAAAATATGAAATACCCTTTTGAAGTAGAATATAATATAACAAATAAAAAGCGTCGCAAATGCTTGTATAACAGGCATTTGCGACGCTTTTATAGTTTTTCTGAACATAAAATAAACAACCCTAAAACTGTTCATTCTTCTCCCAAGATTCTACGATATAATGAGCAATCGTCGGATTGAAGCCTTTACCAACTAAAAACATAATCGCAGCAACTTCTGTTAATGCGTGTTCGTGTGATGTATGTTTTGCTTCATTTAAACCGTAATCTACCCATGGTTTTACGAAATCTAGTACGGGTTTCTTGAAAGGTAAAAACTGTGTACCGACAACTTGTTGAATTTGTTGTTGTGTTGGTTCAGTAATTGGTCCAGGTGGTAAGATTTGTGGTTGTGTAATGTCTAATGTTGGTCCTGGCGGTAAAATTTGTGGCTGCGTTGGATCTATTGTTGGTGGTTTAGGTGGTGAGACACGTGCGTCGTAGTTTGGTTGATACATTTGTTGTTGGTATTGCGGTTGTTGTGGTTGAGTTGTGTATGGGTTTTGTGGTGCTGCATATGGATTTTGTTGATATGGTTGTTCTTGGTTTTGTGGTGCTGCATATGGATTTTGCTGATATGGTTGTTCTTGGTTTTGTGGTACCGCATATGGATTTTGAGGATATTCATAATTTGGACGTGTTTCATATGGATTTTGTTGAAATTCAGTTTCTTGATTTTGCGTTGTTGCATATGGGTTTTCGTCATATTGTTGTTCTTGCTGTTGTAACTCTTGTTCTTCGTATTGTTCTGTGTATCTTTGTTCTTGTTGTTGAGGGTAAAATGGTTGCCTTGGATAAGGCGGTTGATTATTATAGAACATATTTATTCCTCCTTCATGATGATGCTTACCACTCAGTGTATGGGCGGACAAGAAAATATGTGATGAAAAAATGCGGGCGTGTTACAATAAGTAACTGGGTGAAGATAAAATGACAAAACAAGAAAAGATTCAAAAAACAATTACTTTTGTAAAACATATTTTAGAAAAAGATGCGAGTGGGCATGATTGGTATCATATTGAACGCGTACATAAACTGGCGATTTCTTTATCCGAGCAAGAAGGGGGAAATCGTTTTATAATTGAAATGGCAGCATTACTTCATGATGTGGCAGATGAGAAGTTAAATGAAAGTGAAGAAGAAGGAATGAAAAAAGTTTCTGATTGGTTAGAAGAGTTACATGTGGAAGAAGAGGAAAGTAAACATGTTCTTCATATTATCGCCAATATGTCTTATAAAGGTGGTCATGGCGGTAAAGTGGATTCACTTGAAGGGAAGCTTGTTCAAGATGCGGATCGCTTAGACGCCCTTGGAGCAATTGGAATAGCTCGCACATTTGCGTATGGTGGAGCGAAAGGGAGATTAATGTATGATCCAACTATTCCTCCGCGTGAAGTGATGACGAAAGATGAATATAGAAAAAATAACGATCCATCTTTAAATCATTTTTATGAAAAACTTTTGAAATTAAAAGACTTAATGAACACGAACGCAGCAAAACAAGAGGCGGAAGTTCGTCATCGTTATATGGAACAGTTTATTGAACAATTTATGAAAGAGTGGAATGCACAAATATGAAAATGTTAACTGTGGAAAACTTATCAAAATCATATGGAGAAAAACCGTTATTTGATGGATTATCATTTAGTATTGCAGAAGGACACCGTGCCGGAATTATCGGTGTAAACGGAACTGGTAAATCGACGTTATTAAAAATTATTGCAGGGGCAGAAATTCCTGATACAGGTGATATGACTCATTCTCGTGGGTATACAATTAGTTATTTATCACAGCAACCAGAGTTTGATGAACAACTAACAGTGCTAGAGCAAGTCTTCCATGGTGATACTCCTTTAATTCGTCTTCTTCGTGAGTATGAAAAGGCGCTATTACATATCGAAAAAGATCCAAGTAATGAAAAAGTACAGGAACAATTATTTGCAGTGCAGCAACGTATGGATGCAATGAGTGCATGGGAAGCAAATGCAAATGCGAAATCTCTTTTAACGAAATTAGGAATTACGGACTTCACTGCAACTGTTGGAAATTTATCTGGTGGACAGAAAAAACGTATTGCGATGGCGCAATGTTTTATTGAAACACCGGATCTATTAATTTTAGATGAGCCTACGAACCATCTTGATCATGAGACAGTGGAATGGTTAGAGGAATATTTAGCTCGATATAATGGCGCAGTATTACTTGTAACCCATGATCGTTATTTCTTAGATCGTGTGACGAATCGTATTTTCGAATTAGATAATGGAAAACTGTATAGTTATGAAGGGAATTACAGTACGTTTTTAGAAGCGAAAGCACTTCGTGAAGAACAAGAAATTGCGCAAGAATCAAAACGTCAAAACTTATATCGCCGCGAACTAGCATGGATCCGCCGCGGTGCAAAAGCCCGTTCAACAAAGCAAAAGGCACGTATTCAACGATTTGATGAGCTAAAGGGCCAAGAAGGGCCAGCTGCAAAACAGTCAGTTGATATTGCACTTAGCGGTAGCCGTCTTGGAAAAAAAGTACTTGAGTTAAAAGATGTGACGAAAAAATTTGGTGATAAAACGGTATTAAACAACTTTAATCATATCGTGAAACCAGGCGATCGCATCGGAATTATTGGAGCGAATGGAAGCGGGAAATCTTCGCTATTAAATATGCTTGCAGGTAAGTTATCTCCTGATAGTGGTGAAATTGAAGTTGGGCAAACTGTAAAAGTTGCTTATTATACGCAAGAAAATGAAGAGATGAATTTAAATCAGCGTATGATTGAATACATTAAAGAGATTGCAGAAGTTATTCATACAACAGATGGAAAAGTAATTGGTGCATCTCAAATGTTAGAACGTTTCTTATTCCCGACTCATTCACATGGTACACCGCTTGGTAAACTATCTGGTGGTGAAAGAAGACGTTTATATTTATTACGTATTTTAATGGGAGAACCAAACGTACTTTTACTTGATGAACCTACGAATGATCTAGATACACAAACATTAACAGTACTAGAAGATTATTTAGAAGATTTCCCAGGTGTCGTTTTAACTGTATCGCATGACCGTTACTTCTTAGATAAAGTAGTAGATGAACTGTTCATCTTTACTGGCGGAGGCGAAGTGCTTGAGTTCCTAGGTAGTTATACAGATTATTTAGAAATGGAAAAAACGAGAGAACTTATGGAGAAAGCGGAAGTTCAAAAAGAGAAAAAAGTAGTAGAAGAAGCTCCAAAACAACAACGTAAACGTAAACTTTCATACAATGAGCAGCGTGAATGGGAAACGATTGAAGATACAATTGCCGAACTTGAAGAAAAAATTGAGTCAATTGGAGAAGAACTTGCGAAAGTTGGATCTGACTTCACAAAGGCACAAGAATTATCTGAAGCACAGCAGAAAACAGAAGAAGAGCTAGAAAAAAAGATGGAAAGATGGAGTGAACTATCAGACATGGTTGAAGGATTAAAATAAAAACAAGCTGCATATATTGAAAAGTAAAGAGAAAAACTTTACACTATTGGTAGAACCTATTTTAGGAGGGAAAAAATGAGAACATCTAATCCAATGTTGAAAAAAGAGGCATTCCGTAAAGAGGGAGCAAGCGCTTCTGCGATGACAATTGGCGGAACAGTAGGCAAAACGTTCATTATGCTTATCTTGCTACTTGCAACGTCTGTCTATTCATACATACAGATGATGCAGGGGACGATGAAGATGCCAGTATTAATTGGTGCTTTAATCGTTGCGGCAATCATCGCATTTGCGTCTATGTTCTTCCCGCGTATTTCACCTTTTGGTGCACCAATCTATGCAGCGGTAGAAGGGGTTGTGTTAGGAAGTATTTCAGCAGTTTATACAATGAAATTTGGCGATTCTATCGTTTTAAATGCTGTATTACTAACAATCTCAATTCTATTTGCAATGTTAGTGTTATATGCAACACGCGTAGTAAAAGTAACGGATAAATTCCGTACAGGCGTTATGGCAGCAACACTCGGAATTCTGGTTATGTATTTAGTCGTATTCCTACTAAATATGTTTGGTGTAACTGTTCCATACATTCACTAAGGTGGTACAATCGGTATTATTATTAGTGCAGTTGTTATTGTAGTTGCTGCATTAAACTTATTACTAGATTTCGATTTAATCGAAAATGGTGTACGTAGTCAAGCTCCGAAATATATGGAGTGGTACACTGCAATGGGACTAATGCTTACATTAGTTTGGTTATACTTAGAAATTCTTCGTTTCGTTTCTTACTTTACGAAAAATGACTAATAAAAAAAACCTGCATGAAAAATGCAGGTTTTTTTTATTTTCAAAGATATATTGAACGTATGGTATAATATGGATGTTATCAACTTGAATTGAAGGAGATGGAATATGATGAATGGGAAGAAGGGGATTATGAAAAAACTATTTTCTAAAAGTTTTTTCATAGAACTAGATGAAGCTTTAACATATCCATCATCTGAAGTTATTACTTCAGCGATTGAAGGATATGCAACTGAATGCAATGAAAGACTAAAATTTGAGAGTAAAGTTAAACCGATTACTTTTTACTTAGAAAATGTAATGTACCGTGCTGAAATAAAGATGGCTCGCGGAGGATATTACATATCTTGTACTGAAGTGTAATAAATTTTGAAACCATACATGTTTGAACTATGTATGGTTTCTTTTTTTGTTTTGTAAGGCCTAAATTAACACTTTTTACTTACGGATACATCATTTTGTGCTTTTTACCATTCATCCATTTCTCCTTACAATGGAGAAAAATATGTGAGGTGGTATAACTTATGATGAATAGAGTTGTATTAATCGGTAGATTGACAAAGGAGCCAGAATTATACTACACAAAACAAGGCGTTGCTTATGCAAGAATATGTATTGCGGTGAATAGAGGATTTCGAAATAGTTTAGGTGAACAACAAGTCGATTTTATTAATTGTGTCGTTTGGCGAAAATCGGCTGAGAATGTAACTGAATATTGTAAGAAGGGATCACTTGTTGGGATTACAGGGCGTATTCAGACGAGTAATTACGATGATGAACAAGGCAAGAGAATATATAGAACTGAAGTTGTGATTGAGAGTATTACCTTTTTGGAGAGAAGGCGGGAGGGGGCATCGTAATAAAAGGTGATTTTAAGTAATAGCTACGGAAAAAATTGTGGAAAGTATTTTAATAAACTTAAAGAAGGAGTACCGCCAGCTTTTTTTGGAAAACAAGTAAAGAGTATACAAAATTTTATTACGTTTTTCGGCTAATCCAGTAACAATCGAGAACCGTAAAACCCATGCGAGGATAGGAATGTATAAAAAGAAGAATCGAGTGATAGAAAATAAAAAAGGGGATCCTTTCTGAGAGTAAGGAATCCCCCTTTTTATTGTTTCTTGCAAGTGAATTATTTAAATTCTTGTCTATATAATTTAAACGAATAAATAGCTCCAACGAAGAATACAAAGGCTTCAAATAATATGAAGATTTGACGGAAATTCTCAATATCTTTACCAACTAAAGAAATAAATATGCAATTCATTAGAATTTGAGTAGTAAACATACAAGAAATAATTTTAAAATGAATAGGAGTTGTTCTTTCATCTGGTTTACCAATTTTTTTGTAAATAATAATAAGTGTAATTACTGAACCCAAAAATAGAAGTGCTGTAAGTCCTACAACGATATTGAAATTTCCTGTACTTTCTAACATCCATTTATTTAATAAATCAATCATTATTATCTTCCTTTCCTACATAAGAGAATATTTCGTTCTTCTTTTTCACTATAATAAAAAAAGAAAAAGGAAAACATCGAACTTTCTTACAAATACTCGTGTATTCTTACAGTTTTGTCATTTTGCAAATGTATTCATCGCCTTGTCTTTCACTATTTTCTTTGGAAAACATAGTGAATTACGAGAAAGAGCGCTACAAGATCAACTTCCGAGAACGAAAAATATGTAAATAAGCTGTCTATATGGACAGCTTATTATATTTTTTTGCTTAGCGTGTGTTTTTTTAATACTGGCGGTACCTCAAGAAATGGATAAAAAATAAAAAGCATCGGAAACGAAAGCTTTTAAAACCTCATTCCTAATTTGAAATGTAAAAAGAATGAAATAGTATGGTAGCGGGAAGAAAGTAGTAAAATTAAGCATCCGAGTAGGAGTATAGAGTGATAACATGTTACAATACAGCTAAGAACACGCAATAAAGGAGAGTTTTTTACGTGAAGATTAAAGCAATTGAACCGACGCCAAGTCCAAATACAATGAAAGTTATTTTGAATGAAGTATTACCATCAGGAGCGCGTAATAATTATACAAATGAAAATAAAGAACAGGCACCAATGCAAGTGCAAGAAATTTTGAAAATTGAAGGCATTAAAGGTGTGTATCATGTAGCTGACTTTTTAGCAGTCGAGCGAAATGCAAAGTATGACTGGAAAGTATTATTACAACAAGTTCGTGCTGTTTTTGGCGAAGAAGTAGTGGAAGAAAGTGAAGAACAACAACTGTCTCATTTTGGAGAAGTGAAAGTGTTTGTTCAAATGTTCTTTACAATTCCAATGCAAGTAAAGTTAACAGATGGAACATCGGAAGAACGCGTTGGCTTACCAGATCGTTTCAAAGAATCAATTATGAAAGTACAAATGTCTGCACCAAACGTTGTAAAAGAGCGTAAATGGGTAGAACAAAGTACACGTTACGGTAATTTTGAAGAAATCGGGAAAGAAGTAGTAGAAGAGATTGTTGCTGCTTATTCAGAAGAACGTGTAAATGAAACGGTTAAAGAATTATTGAATCAAGCAGGTGCTGTTGAAGTAACGATTCAAAAGCGTGAGCCATATAAAGTAACAGAAGAGATGATGAAAGATTCTGACTGGAAAAACCGTTTTGCAGCATTAGAACAAATGGATCCTACTGAAGAAGATATTCCAGTGTTGAAGATGGCGTTAGATGATGAAAAAGTTTCAATACGCCGTTTAGCAACAGCGTATTTAGGTATGGTAAAAGGTGATGAAGTATTACCGTTATTATATAAAGCGTTGTTAGATCGCTCTGTAAGTGTTCGTCGTACTGCAGGAGATTGTTTATCAGATGTAGGTGATCCGGCAGCGATGTTCGTTATGATTAAATCTCTGAAAGATCCAAGTAAATTAGTACGCTGGCGTGCAGCGATGTTCTTATTTGAACTTGGAGATGAAAGTGCGATTCCAGCATTAAAAGCAGCGCAAGATGATTCAGAGTTTGAAGTAGCGATGCAAGCACGTCTAGCATTAGAGCGTATTGAAGGCGGAGAAGAAGCAAAAGGTTCTGTATGGAAACAAATGACGGAGTCTCGTAAAGGGGAATAATGTATGATTGTTTTCTATGATAGTTGGTGTCCGATGTGTACGGCCGTTGCAGAACGTACGAAAAAATTAGATAAAAAGGGTAAGATGAAATTTGTTTCATTTCGAAATGAAGATGTAGTTGAGAAATATAAGCTTTCTCAAGAACTACAAAGTAAAATGGAACAAAGACTGTATATTTTTAAAAATAATAAGTGGTATGACGGCATTCAGAGCATAGATGTATTAGCAAAGGCCGTTCCATCTTATTGGTTTGCAGTTCCTTTTATAAAGCTATCTATCGTACTTGGTTTTGGAAGTAAAGTATACGATTATATCGCTAATAATAGAAAACTTGTTCCAGTGGGACATTGCCGCGGTGGGGTTTGTGAAATCCCTACAAAAAAATGAAATCATCGTTATCTTTCTTTTGCACCTATTAATAGAGCGTGATATGATGAATTTGGAATGAAAGTTGAAGGAGAGATTACAAGATGTCAAATGCTTATGAAGAATACATGCGCCAAATGGTAATCCCAATGCGCCAAGAGTTAGTGCGTTCTGGGTTTGAAGAGTTAACTACAGAAGAAGCTGTAACAGAATTTATGGAAAATACATCAGGTACAACTTTAGTAGTTGTAAACTCTGTTTGTGGTTGTGCAGCTGGTTTAGCACGTCCATCAGCAGGTCAAGCGGTTGTTCGTGCTGAAAAACAACCTGATCATCTTGTAACTGTATTCGCAGGTCAAGATAAAGATGCTACTGCAAAAATGCGTGAATATTTCGGAGAAATTCCTCCATCTTCACCATCTATGGCATTATTAAAAGGAAAAGAAGTTGTTCACTTCATTCACCGTCATGAAATTGAAGGTGCAACTATGGACGAAATTATTACGAACTTAGAGCAAGCTTTCGAAAAGAATTGCTAAAGAAGGGGGAGAGTAAATCTCCCTCTTTTCTTTATATAGAGGTGAAACAATGATAGTAACAACAGCAGGAAGAACAAACAAAGAAATGACAGCATATGCAAAAAAGGTAGCAGAAGAATTAAATCGTTCTTTCATTTTACGTAATGATATACCAGTGCATAAATTACATGAGCAGTATGAACAAGATATACTTGTCGTAGGAAAGAACCGATTAGCTATTTATCCGAAAGGTACGGAAGAATCATTTTTCTTTCATCCGAACTCAGCGATGTTTCGTGTGAAAAGGTTAATGCGTGGAGAACACGATCCGTTTGTACAAGCTGCTAAATTAGAGAGCGGAATGACAGTGTTAGATTGTACGCTCGGGATGGCATCAGATAGTATTGTAGCTAGTTATGTTGTTGGTGAAAGTGGAAAAGTAACAGGACTTGAAGGCAATGAATATATGGCTTATATCATGAGAAATGGTTTGAAAACATGGTCTTCATCTGTTTCTGAAATTGATGAAGCAATGCAAAGAATCCAAGTAAAGCAAACGGAGCATTTTTCATTTTTAGCGCAATGTGAAGACAATAGTTATGATGTCGTTTACCTTGATCCGATGTTTGAAGAAACTGTCATAGAATCTGACGGAATTAAAGGATTAAAACACTTCGCTTTGTATCATGATATTACTGACGAAACAATTGCGGAGGCAAAACGAGTGGCGAGAAAACGTGTCGTTTTAAAAGATCATTTTCGTAGTTCTAGATTTGAAAAACACAATTTTCATGTATACAAAAGAAAAAGTGCTAAGTTTCACTTTGGTGTAATTGACCCTTGCTAATTGTTTGAAAAGATGTATAATAAGCAATAATTAATTAAATATGCTGTCTGTGATGAAGAGAGTAGTCTTTTTTAGAAGGAAAGCGAGCTAGGGATGGTGTGAGCCTAGTACGGAAGAAAAAGATGAAGCGCACTTCGGAGATGCTTCTTGAACGAATAGTAGAGAAAGCCGAGGCCCCCTGTCCTCGTTATAAACGGGAAAGTGGTTCGTAACGAACAACAAGGGTGGTACCACGGGTTCAAACTCGTCTCTTTTTTAGAGACGAGTTTTTTGTGTTTTAAAAAATAAGGAGGTTGTATCATGGATTATAAAATGCAGTTTGCGGAAAGTTTATCTAATATTTTCACGAATGAATTAACGCAAAAACAAATTTTAGATTTAATTGAAACACCGAAACAAGATGAATTTGGAGATGCAGCGTTCCCATGTTTTTCATTAGCGAAGCAATATAAAAAAGCACCAGCTCTTATCGCAAAGGAAGTTGCTGAGAAATTAAATGATCCGTTTTTTACGAAAGTAGAAGCCGTTGGTCCTTATGTAAATGTATTTTTCAATCGTGAAACTGTAAGTGATGCAGTATTAAAAACAGTTTTAGCGGAGAAAGAAGAGTTCGGTCAAAACCACTTTGGCTGTGAAAAAACAGTAGTAATTGATTATTCCTCTCCTAATATCGCGAAACCTTTTTCGATGGGGCATTTACGTTCTACAATGATAGGAAATTCGCTGAAACATATCGCTGAAAAATGTGGCTATGAAGTTGTAGGGATTAATTATATAGGAGATTGGGGAACACAGTTTGGAAAGTTAATTACGGCTTATAAAAAATGGGGAAATGAAGCAGTGGTGAAAGAGGATCCAATACGTAAGCTATTTAAGTTATATGTTCAGTTTCATGTAGAAGTAAAAGAGAATGATGAATTAGAAGAAGAAGGACGTGCTTGGTTTAAAAAGCTAGAAGAAGGCGATGAAGAAGCAGTTGAACTTTGGAATTGGTTCCGTCACGAATCATTAAAAGAATTTTCTCGTATTTATGAACTTCTCGGTGTGGAATTTACTAATTTTCAAGGCGAAGCTTTCTATAATGATAAAATGGAAGACTTTATTGGGATTTTAGAAGAGCACGACTTACTGGAAGAATCAGAAGGCGCATTAGTCGTTAATTTAGAAGAAGAAGGAATGCCGCCTTGCTTAATTAGAAAATCAGATGGTGCGACGATTTATGCAACGCGTGACTTAACGGCAGCTTTATATCGTCAAAACACTTATGGGTTTGATAAAGCGCTATATGTTGTTGGTCCAGAACAAAGCTTACATTTCAATCAATTTTTCACCGTATTAAAAAAACTTGGCTATACTTGGGTTGATGGTATGGAACACGTACCGTTTGGCTTCATTTTAAAAGATGGTAAGAAAATGTCAACACGTAAAGGAAGAGTTATTTTACTTGAAGAAGTACTCGAAGAAGCAATCGAACTTGCAAAACAAAATATTGAAGAGAAAAATCCAAACTTAAAACAAAAAGAAGTAGTAGCAAAGCAAGTCGGTGTTGGTGCAATCATCTTCCACGATTTAAAAAATGAGCGTATGCACAATATTGAATTCTCATTAGAAAACATGCTGAAATTTGAAGGAGAAACAGGCCCGTACGTACAGTACACACATGCACGTGCTTGCTCTATTTTAAGAAAAGAAAGTGTAGAATTTGAAACATGTACGTTTGCTTTAAAAGACGATCATAGCTGGAGTGTCGTAAAATTACTAAACAAATTCCCACAAGTAATTGAAGCAGCTTTCAATAAAAATGAGCCATCGATTATTTCGAAATATGTATTAGATGTAGCACAATCGTTCAATAAATATTACGGTAATGTTCGTATATTAGAAGAGAGTGAAGAAAAAGACAGCAGACTCGCATTGGTTTATGCTGTGACGGTTGTATTAAAAGAAGGATTACGTTTACTTGGGGTGGAGACTCCTGAGGAGATGTAGCATAAAAGGTGTATGTATCATTACAGATATGTATGCCTTTTTATTTGGTATAGGAGTCATGTAAGCAGTAATCTCACCTTATTAAAACCAATTTCTTGGGTAATTGTTAAAAATGTAGGAATGTTTTGTTAAATGGAGAATTGTAAGGGGTGTATATAAAAGGAGGCGTTAGAGGTTGGAAACATACGATTGGAACAGTAAACTAGCGTATTTAAAAAATACGAGAGATTTATATTACAATAGCGATTATGTAAGTTTTCTAGTGAATTCAGTTTGGAAGATTTCTGAGCCAGTCCATGTTGTTGATTATGGTTGTGGATATGGTTATTTAGGCTTATTATTAATGCCTTTACTTCCAGAAGGATCAAAGTATACAGGCATTGATAGTGGAGAAACATTATTAGCTGAAGCGAGAGAGTTGTTTCGTTCACTTCCGTACGAGTCAGAATTTCTGGAGGGAGATGCTATAGAAATTGAATTGAACGATACATACGATATAGCAATTTGTCATGCCTTCTTATTACATATGAGTTCACCAAAAACGATGCTACAAAAAATGATTCATTCAGTTAAAAGTGGCGGGAAAATAATCTGTTTTGAACCACATTGGATATCAAATATGTCTTCATACACTTTGGATGGAGAGAACCAATCGGAAATTATCCAGCTAGGCATTTTGCAGAATTTATTTGAAAGTGACACGCAGAGGAGTGGAAAAGATGGAAATATTGGTATGAAAATACCGATGTATTTAAGTGAATTAGGTGTGAAAAATATTGAGTGTAGAGTAAGTGATAAAGTGAACTTTTTAGATTCTAATATCCACCATAATGATAAACAAAGTTTGTATCATTCATTAAAAGAAGAGGGGATTGCAGGTAATCCGGGTGATAAGCAGCAATTTATAAAACGTTTAATAGACAGAGGATTAACATATGATAATGCGCTAGCTCAATATGAAGCTGAACTACGATTTTTTAAAATATTTCATGTGCATTCTTCTTTAGTGTACGCTCCGAATATGAAAATTACATTTGGTGATATAGTATGTTAAAAGATATGATATATAAGGATTGTCGTTTAATGTCGATAAGTCGATATTCGACATATAATCGCCGATAAATGTTAAGAATCGGTCGATATAATTTGAAAATCGCCGATATAATTTTATGTACTAATTTCAGCTTCTACAAGATTAAAACTGCATGTTACGTTATTCTATATAATTAAACAACATATGGAGAAAAACAATCATTTTTACTATATTTTGTTATGAATTTGAATAATATTAATTAATATCATCCATTATAAGAGATTTTAGTTGAATACATACTATATGGTGTGTAAAATCTAAGCAAGTAGCAGTTTAAATATAAATTCGAGGTGAATGCATGCTAGATTTTAAGCAGTTAGAAGCGTGTTTGAAAGATAAGAGATTTGTAGACGGATTACAGGAAATAAATAATGAAATTGCATATATAAAAGAAACGAATACTTTATCCTATGTGAAGAATTGGCTTGCTAATATTCCTTCGCATAAGGAGTTTGACATATTAATTCGCCTTACTGATGAAGGGCTTATGCACCAATACAGTTCATTCCTCATTCGCTACGCTTATAAAAAATTCCCAAATATGAGAACGCTCTCTTTATATTGTGATGAGCTAATTGATGAGCGAAAAATTCTTGAAGCAGAGCAGCTGTTAAAAGAAACTTTAGAAGAGAGTAATAAAGAAGAAATAGATGCAGATTTTTTAGCGAAAACATATTTTACGTTAGTACGATGTCTTTTAGAAATGAAAAGAAATGAAGAAGCGCTAATGTATATGCAAAAAGCAGAGGAGTACAGTACGCGCGTAGTGTTTGATAAATGGGGCTACGTTTATATGCACACAGGCGAATGGGAGAAAGCGGAAGAACAATTTATTGCTGGCATGCAGCATGAAGATTGTGAAGAGTTATCTACCTATTTATTATCACAATTGTATGCGAATAAAGGAGAACAAAAACGTGCGATACAGTTAATTGATGATGCGATTGTAAAGTTCCCACAAGTACCATATTTTCATTTTGAGAAGGTAAAGTATTTATTAGATTTAGAGCAATATGAAGAGATGTTAGCGGTAATAGATAACATAAATACTCAGCTGCCATATCATGCTTATAACACTTACTTTGTACATTTACGTGCAGAAGCGCTGTACAAAATGAATAAATTTGCAGATTTACAAAAGCTATTAAAAAAAGAAAAGAGTTTAAAAGAATCTTTATATCATAATTTAGAAAAAAATCCGGATGGAAAAAAGGTTCACTTGCCGATAGTTCCTATTGTACAAAAGGATAATTATTGTGTTCCGACAAGTTTAGAGATGATGTTGCGTATATGGGGAGAGACACGTACACAAGATGAAATAGCAGAGTTTATTTTTGATATGACAGGATCGAAGTTTTCAGATACTGTTTCTTATTTGGAAGAATTAGGTTATGAATATCGTTATTTTAAAGGGAATGAAGAGAATTATAAGAGACTGATTGATGAAGGAATTCCTGTTTTATTAAGTATAGATATTGAGCATGCTTCACACGTACAAGTTCTATCTGGATATGATGATACATTGCAAGCTTTCTATGTTCAAGATCCAAACTTTATAGAACCAGTTCTTGTAGAATATAGTAAATTACAAGAAAAATATCGTTATACAGGCTGTTTAGCAATCACGTTTGTTCCGAAAGAAAAGAAGGCGCAACTAGCGTTTCTAAGTGAGGAAGAAAATCGTTATTTTAAATCTATTTTTTCTCTTACGGATCATTTAGATGAACATGACAAAGAGGGAATTAGTGACTTAGTACAATTTTTAAAAGAAACGAGTGATAATCTAAATACGTGGTTATATACGATAAAGCACTTAGATGTTGAAGTAGATAAAGAATTTATTTTATATTGTATCGATAAGTTAATGGAAGAGTTTCCGAACTCGGACTTTGTTAAATTGCATGGTGCACAGTGTTTTATTCGTCTTCAAGAAGTAGAGAAAGCGGAGCAAATGCTGACAAGCGTTGAGAGGAAAAATAATCGTGCTTTATATCATTTAATAAACGGAAGATATGCTTTTGAGCAGGAAAGTTATATAGAAGCGATTTCAAGCTTTCGTTCATCGTTACAATTAGACGCAGATCAGCCTATTGCTTGGAGTTTTCTCGCTTTATCCTATATGTATATTGATCAATCTGAAAAAGCATTGCAATACTCTCAAGTTGCGTTAGAGCGCAGTCCTGAAAGGTTCACTTTAACGAATCACGGTTTAATATTAATAGATTTAGAAAGATATGAAGAAGCATATGAAATCTTTAATGACTTGTTAAAAGAGTATAAATATGAAGCACATGTATGGTATGAACGAGCGAGATGTGCACATCAACTAGGAAAATTATATTTAGCAATAAAAGGGCTTAAAGTAGCGATTCATTTGGATAGTAATGCACCTTACATTTATACGAAACTTTCGGAAATATACGAATCTGATTTGAAGGATGAGGAAAGTACGAAAGAAATTTTATTAAACGGTATTGAGAATTGTGATGATAAAGCACCTCTTTACGTAAAATTAGGTGACTATCATTTTCAAAATGATAGCTTGGAAGAAGCAGAAGTATTGTATAAGCGTGCTTTAGAAGAAAACGATGAGGATGTTTATTCTCACTTCGGACTTACACAAGTGTATATGGCAAGAGAACAATACAAGGAAGCAAAAGAATACATTCTTGGTCTTGAGAAGCAAATTGAAAAGAGCCAAGATTTCCTCATGAATGCAGGAATGGTTTTATGGGATGCTGAACTTGAACTTGGTGGAAATGAAGAAGGGTTTAAAGTAGCGCTATCTAAGTTAGAAAATGGTATAAAGAAAAGCGATTATAATGTAGCAAGTGCGTTAGATGAATATGTGAATCGAATTAAAGGAACGGAATTTGTACAACGAGGTATAGCGTTTTTAAGAACGTTACACAAAGAAAGTAATGAAGTAAGTGAGTACGGTTGTTATGCAGGTATTTTATATGAATCTATTGGACAGTACGGCCAAGCGATGAAAAGATATAATAAGGCGATAGAACAAAAGGAAACGGCATTACCGTATTACCGAATTGGTGAAACACTTATGGCATTAGGGCAATTGACGGAAGCAAAACAAGCGTATGAAACATGTTTAGAGCTTGATGGGAATTTCGTAGGTGTACATTTACAGCTTGCGGAAATATACGAAAAAGAAGAAAACCGTTCTAAAGAACAAAGTCATATGGTTCAGGCGATGAAGGAAGAGCCGTTGCATATTAATATGGAATATTTGGCACAGCTTTCAGTAGATATGAATCTTCAGGAAGAATTGCTGACGGAACTAGAACAATTAGAGGAAGAAGTACCTGAAATATGGCGTTTAGATGCGATTGCATATGTGTACGGAGCGATGAATGAAATAGATAAAGAACAAGAACAGATTGAATACGCGCTACAATTAGATGGTGAGCATATAGAAGTTCTATATCATTATGCAAAAGTATTAGTGAAAAAAAGAAATGTAAAAGCAATTGAAGTTGCAATGAAAGTAATACAAAAAGATTTTGATGATGAACGTATATTTGATGTTTATGTAAAAGCAGTAGAGCAGCATAAAAAATTGTCTAACATACGAGATTTTCTTCATACGTTAAAGGTGAAAAAAGCAGAAAGAAGTACAGCATTCATGTATGCTGCAGCTGCGGTTACGGAAATATGGATTGAACGCCAGCTGCATGAACAACCAAAACGATCTATCATTACGAGAGCTTTTTATCGTATGAAAAATCGTGCCAAAGAAATTTCAATGGTTACTATGATAATTGATTTATATGAAATCTCTTTAAAATTAAATCCGAAAAATAGTATGGCAGCACAGCGATTTGCGCTATTTTATGAGAATGTAGAGATGAATAAAGAAGCAATAGAGATTCTGCACACGTCACTAGAAAATAGATGGGATTATGAAGTAGCGAAGCAACTTGTAAATCTTTTCGTTGAGTGCGAGGAAGAAGATATGTTAAGAGATGCTTTGGAATTAACGAAGCAAATGGTTCGAGAACTACCAGATGATTATGATACTCTTCTTCTGCAAGCACAAGTATTCTTTAAAGCAGGGGAAGAAAGAAAAGCAGAAAAGATTACCTTACAATTAACGGAGCAAACACCGTTCGTAAGTAGAGCATTTCTTGCTTTAGGAGAAATGTATCAAAGTCAAGAAAGGTTTGAAGAGGCAATTCATGTATTAGAAAATGCTTCTATACATCATCCAAATGAAACAGCAATTCTCCTTTCTTTAGCGTCTTCATATCATGGTGCCGGCCAAACACTAACGGCAGAAAAAATAGCAAATGAAGTATTAACAATGGATGCAAATGATTTGTTAGCAAGATATGATCGTGCTTGTTATTTAGCACAGTTAAATAGAAATGAAGAGGCGAAGGAAGAGCTTGAAATTGTCCTTCGTGAGGATGAATCGGGATTCTTTGCTGAACTTATTGAGGAAGATAAAGATTTAGCAGGATTACGGGAATTTGAAAAGTAATAGTATATGTATATAAATAGTGAAAAAAGGGTATAAATGAAAATATATTTCGAATTAGTTGACAATTAGTTACCAAATGGCATAGAATAGCTTTTAACAAAGTATACAAATCTGAAGACGAGAAAGAGTAAAATAGTGAGCTGTTCTCCAGAGAGCCGGTATATTGCTGAAAGCCGGTGTGCAGACGTTATTTGAAAATCATCTCCGAGGAGCCGAGGCTGAAAGTGAGTAAGCCCGGACGGATGTCTACCGTTACAAAGAACACGTATGATAGTACGTTGCTAAGCGCTATTAGTGAAAAAGCTAATAGAATTAGGGTGGTATCGCGGGTAAACCCGTCCCTACTTTATAGGGACGGGTTTTTTGTGTGCTTTAAAATATTCAAAGGAGTGATTGTATATGGAAAAAGTAGATGTAAAAGAATCAGCTGTAGGAAGAGAAACACGAATTCGCAAACAGTGGAACGAACAAAATATTTTCGAACAATCAATTCAGAATCGAGAAGGCGCGCAATCGTTTGTGTTTTATGAAGGACCACCAACGGCGAACGGTTTACCACACGTCGGCCATGCACTTGGTCGGGCAATTAAAGATTTAGTAGCAAGATATAAAACGATGGCTGGTTATAAAGTAGTAAGAAAAGCAGGATGGGATACACACGGTTTACCTGTAGAACTAGGTGTTGAGAAGCAACTTGGTATTTCTGGTAAACATGAGATTGAAGAATATGGTATTGAACCATTTATTCAAAAGTGTAAAGAGAGTGTTTTCACATATGAAAAGCAGTGGCGTGAATTCACTGAAAGTATTGGTTATTGGGTAGATATGGATGATCCATATGTAACTTTAGAGAATCCATATATCGAAAGTGTATGGCATATTTTGGGGACGATCCATGAAAAAGGATTGTTATATAAAGGACATAGAGTTTCACCATACTGCCCAAGCTGCCAAACCTCATTGAGCTCACATGAGGTTGCACAAGGGTATAAAACAGTAAAAGATTTAAGTGCAACTGTGAAGTTTAAAGTGAAAGATAGTGAAAATGAGTATTTCTTAGGTTGGACAACAACGCCTTGGACACTTCCAGCAAACGTAGCGCTTGCTGTCCATCCAAATATGGAATACGTTAAAGCAAAACAAGAAAGTCATGTATACATTGTTGCGAAAGAACGTGTACAAGAAGTATTAAAAGAAAACTATGAAGTATTATCTGTTCATAAAGGCGAAGAATTATTAAACACATCTTATACAGCGCCATTTCCGATGAAAGAAGTTACAAATGGTTACCGTGTTATCGCAGCAGATTTTGTAACAGCGGATAGTGGTACAGGACTTGTTCATATTGCTCCAGCATATGGAGAAGACGATTATAGAGTCGTTCAAAGTGAAGGATTGTCATTCTTGCACGTTGTAGATGAAAAAGGTGAGTATACAGAAGCAGTACCATTTTTGAAAGGGAAATTTGTAAAAGATTGTGACGTGGATATCGTTCGTTATTTAGCTAAGGAAGGTTTACTGTATCATAAAGAAAAATATGAACATAGCTATCCGCATTGCTGGCGTTGTGATTCACCACTACTTTATTATGCAGGAGAAAGTTGGTTAATTCGAACAACTGCAATTAAAGATACCTTTTTACAAAATAATGATTCTGTTACTTGGTATCCGGATCATATGAAACATGGACGTTTTGGTAAGTTTTTAGAAAATATGGTGGACTGGAATATTAGCCGAAATAGATATTGGGGAACGCCATTAAACGTATGGGAATGTGAAAGTTGTAATCATCAGTTCGCACCGAAGAGCATTGCTGAATTAAGAAAGCATAGTACGAACGAAACACCAGAAGATTTGGAATTGCATAAGCCGTATGTAGATGAAGTGCAAGTCTGCTGCGAAAAATGCGGAGGCACAATGAATCGTACACCAGAAGTAATTGATGTTTGGTTTGATAGTGGTTCCATGCCATTTGCACAATATCATTACCCATTTGAAAATAAAGAGTTATTTGAAGAGCAGTTTCCAGCTGATGTTATTGCAGAAGGAATTGATCAAACACGCGGCTGGTTTTATAGTTTATTAGCAGTATCAGCACTATATACAGGAAAAGTACCGTATAAACGAGTGTTATCACTAGGGCATGTTTTAGATGAAGAAGGGCAGAAAATGTCTAAAAGCAAAGGAAATGCACTAGATCCAGTTGATTTAGTAGATAAGTTTGGTGCAGATGCGCTAAGATGGGCTTTACTTGTTGATAGTGCTCCGTGGAATGCGAAGCGTTTTTCTGAAAGAACCGTACTGGAAGCGAAATCTAAATTTGTAGATACATTAGTCAATGTGTATAGCTTCTACGTTTTATATGCAAATTTAGATGAGTATAACCCGAAAGAAACGTATGATGTAAAGCGTACGAAATTAGACGAATGGGTATTATCAAGATTGCATAGTACAACGAAAAAAGTGAGAACAGCACTTGATGATTATCAATTTACGAATGCAGCTCGTGAAATTGCAGTACTTGTAGATGAAGTGAGTAACTGGTATGTAAGACGCTCACGTAATCGTTTCTGGGAATCTGGTATGAACGCTGAAAAAGCTGCTGCGTATGAGACACTTCATGAAGTACTTGTAACAATTAGTAAATTAATTGCACCATTCACACCGTTTGTCGCGGAAGACATTCATCTTAATTTAGAAGGAAGTAGCGTTCATTTAGCTGATTATCCAGTTGTAAATGAATCACTACTTCAGCCGAAATTAGAAGCGGAAATGGATGCTGTTTTACAAGTTGTTGAACTTGGAAGAAGTAACCGTAATCAGCATTCTTTAAAAGTAAAACAGCCGCTAGCAGAACTTGTATTACTTGAGCATAACGAGAATGATATGGATTGGGAATCTTATCGTGATATCGTTATGGATGAGTTAAATGTAAAAGCGTTCCATGTTGAACTCGATGAAACAAAATACACATCATATCAATTGAAGCTCAATTTTAAAACAGCGGGGCCGAAATTCGGTAAAAATGTGAATGCAGTGAATGGTTGGCTAAAACAATTATCACAAGAAGAAGTACAAAACTTTGTATCAACAGAAAGAGCAGTTTACGAAGCAACACCAGGAGAAGAAGTAGTTGTAACTGCTGAAGATGTGTTAGTTGAGAAAGTTGCAAAATCAGGATTCTCTAACACGACTAACGGACAATATACGGTTATGTTAGATACGAATGTAACGGAAGAATTGTTACAAGAAGGAGTAGCGCGTGAATTCATTCGTGCGGTTCAAGAATATCGTAAACAGTTGAATTTACCAGTTAATTTACGAGTCGATGTTATTCTCGATACAGAAGAAGAACTACAACGAACGTTAACGAACCATAAAGATTTATTGGAAGAAAACTTACTCGTTAAACAATTTACATTTGGTCACTTAACGAACGAAGACGATGAACTTTCTTTAGGTGAAACAAAACTTAGAATTAAATTAAGTGCAGCTAATTAAAGAAAAAAGGAAGTTGGAATGATTCCAACTTCCTTTTTCGTATGGAGGTAAATTAACTAGCTAATTTCCTCATAATCCATTCAATAGGCCCTCTAGAAAATTTCTTTCTCCATAATACGCTAAACAAAATACTGAAAATGAAAAATATAGTAGCAAATAATAAAACGAAAAGTAGTGTTTGATGTTCCATTCTATCGAATAGAATTAATGCTCCAATACCGATAAATACATGACTTACATAATGAGTTAATGTTAATTGACCTGTTTGTATAATGGAAGTAACAAACCAATTATTTTCATATTTTTCAGCGGAATAGAGACAAAGTATTAATATAGCAATAGCGGATCCTGTAGCAGATAAAATATATAATATATTTGGTAAAATGGGTCCTGTATTAAACAAAAATGTAGCAGCTTCTTTGCCAATGTGTGGAATGAAGTAGTATGTGAGCCCTTTTGATAAAAGTTCTATCAGTATGGTGAATGTAATACCGAGCAAGAGCAACCTATCTCTAATCTTTTTATTATGAAGATCTAATCTTCCAATTATCATACCGATTAAGAAGAACGAAAACCATGGGAAAAAAGGGTGATAACCATTAAAGAATAAATTGCGAAGAAAACCGTTTATTGTCCAGAAGTCTACATAGTTTATAAATGGAGTAGGGCCTCCCCAACCTTCGAAAGTATTGAAAGTAAGCTGAAGAGATTGTGCCAAGAGTAGGATAATAATAGATAACAAGAGTAATGCTTTTTTTCGGACTGTAATGAGTAATGCAGCAACGAAAAGGTAAACACCGTAGTAGTGTAATATATCCCCAGTCCACTCCATTACGTATAAAAATAATCCTAAAATAAATAAGAATAGTGCCCGTTTCCAGATGATTTTTCGGCTATTAGAAATTTTTATTTTTTCATTTCTAGCAACAGATGATCTAGTCATTAAAGATATGCCAATTCCAGCAAGTATAACAAACAAGGCAGAAGCTCTACCTTCAAAAAGTGACATGAAAGTTATTAAAAATGGGGGACCATTTCCTTCTGCACCTGTTATCACCATAAAATTAACAAGCAGCATACCAAACATCGCCAAAGCTCTAGCAAAGTCTAAGCCGATAATTCGTTTTTTAGTATTCAATTCAATCCCTTCTTTCAAAAATACTGTTTACAGCTTCCATCCATATTTGTCTATAATCTATATCCACATGTAACATCATAAAATTCCCGACATTATCAAGCACTAATGCTAACATATGAGCTTTTGAAACTAGATTTTTATTTTCAATCAATTGAAGCTCATTTGCTTTTGTAAGGAGGGATTCAAATCCTTGTAAATATTCTGTTTGCACAGTTAGTAATCGATCTTTGTACATATCATTTCTTGAAGATAGTAATACATATTCTTGCAACACACGATTAAAATAAGGATCGTTCTGCTGTTCATCAATTATTTTGAATCCAATTTCAATGCATTTGTCAATAAAATTTCCTTTCGTAAACTCTTCTGTATGGAAGAAGGAAGAAAACTGCATCGCAGCACATAATTCTGTGAAAATACATTCGATTAATGCATCTTTAGATTTAAAGTAATAATAAATGGACGGTTTAGCAATTCCGACTTCTTCAGCAATCATTGAATAAGTCGTTTTGGTAATACCATGTCCGGCAAACAGTCGATAGCTTGCTTCCATAATTGAAGAGAGTGTTTCTTCACTTTTGCCCATAATAAAGCCTCCTAAAAAAAGGTTATATAAATCGTATCATTCATTAATATTTTTTCAACCTACCGTTAGGTAAAAAAGTGGCCTGTTTTTTACAAAGTCATTTAAAAAGTTTAAGAGTTAAGGAATTGCTTTAGAAATATATTTCTAAAATATTGTGTTCACTTTACACATAAATATTGAGAAAATTTCACTTACCCTAAATGGAAAGGTAATAGAAGTGTCCATAGAGAATTACTCGTAGATTCAATTTTTATCCCCCCATTTTGTGGGGAATGATTGCCGAGTGGTAATGGGATAAGGTTGAGCTACTTTATTAGGGGGAGTGGTTCTATGTTTAATAAAAAAATGGTGGCAATGGCAATGACTGTACCGTTAGTAATGGGGACGATTTCTACGGTTTCGGCATTGGAAAAACAACAGCAAGTAAAGTTAGAAGCTTATTCGCCACAGAAAAAAGCAACTGAATATTTAAAAGAAAATGCTGCGCAGTATGGATTGAAAACAGACCTTTCAGACTTGCAATATATTTCTACAACAGAAACGTCAGTAGCTTCATATGTTAGGTTCCAACAAGTTGTTAACGGTGCGCCTGTATTCTCAAAACAAATTACAGTTACTCTTAACGGAGAGGGAAAGGGAGTACTCGCTGTTTCTGATTATCAGCCTGTTACAGGTGTGAAGGAAGTAACGACAAAAATTAGTGAAAAAGATGCAATACAAAAATCAATGGCGTATGTTGGAGAAGCAAGTGAGCAAAATTTATGGGCTCCTACAGATAAAGAGTTCGGATATATTGTTGAAGAAGGAATTGCTCGTCCAGTATATAAAGTTGTAGTCCATTCTAATAATCCATTTGGTGCATGGGAAACATTTATTGATGCAGAAAATGGAAAGTTAATTAAAAAGGTTGATATAAACCGAAAAGCTGAAGGGTCAGGAAAAGTATTTTTACCTAACCCAGTCGTATCTAGCGGTAGTAAAGTAGGCTTAAAAGATAATAACGATGCAGATTCAACAGCTCTAACGAACCAACTGAAAACTGTTACGTTAAAAGGTTTAGATGGAACAGGATTTTTAATTGGAGAATATGTAACGATTTCTTCAAAAGCGAAAACAAAATCTACGAATTTACAATTTAACTATACACGTGCAAATGATAGCTTTGAAGATGTTATGTCGTACTATCATATCGACACATTGCAACGTTACATTCAAAGTCTAGGTTTTAAAAATATTAATAACCGTTCGATAAAAGTGAATGTTAATGGTACAACTGATGATAACTCATTCTATTCTCCATCAACAAAAGCTTTAACTTTCGGTACTGGCGGTGTTGATGATGCAGAAGATGCTGGTATTATCGCACATGAATATGGGCATTCGATTCAAGATAACCAAGTTCCTGGCTTTGGTAGTTCAGCAGAAGGTGGAGCGATGGGAGAAGGATTTGGCGACTTCTTAGGTGCTACATATGAAGATGCAGTATCGACTACTGGATATGGTAAAGCATGTGTTGGAGAATGGGATGCGACAGCTTATTCTAGTTCAGATCCAACATGCTTACGCCGATTAGATACGAATAAAGTATATCCGAAAGATATAACGAATGAAGTGCATGATGATGGTGAAATTTGGGCTCAAGGTCAATACGAAATGGCACAAGCTTTTGGCCGTGATGTAGCAACAAAAATCATTTTACAATCACACTGGTCATTAACACCAAACTCTAAATTCAGTGATGGAGCGAAAGCGATTAAGCAAGCGGATGCTCTTTTATATGGCGGACAACATGCTGCTGATATCGATCGCATTTGGGCAGCGAGAGGCATTAGTACGAATTAATATAAAAAGTCGTGGCATTTATAAGCCACGACTTTTTAATTTGCTTACGAACTGGTACTAGTAAATAAAGCTATATCAATGATAGTGTGAATATATCCGTATCCCATTTACTTTTTAGCTTCTTTAAAAACAAAATGCTCTTTAAATTTTCTAGATTCAACTTTTTGACCATTTCGCATCGATCGGAATGGGTGCTCTTGCCATGTAATAATAACATCAACTTCATCTGCTTTTGTAGCAACAGGTAAATTAGCGTGTTCAAATCCAGTTTTTCCACTTGCTAAACGACTTTCCTTTAGGGAAAAGAGTTCATATTTCGTTTTCTTATTTGGTTCGTTGCGGAATACTTCGACGTTTACGTTATATACCTCACTATTCCCAACATTCTTTACTGAAAAATGATATGTTTGAAATTCATCTTTTTTAGCTTGAAGCATATTCTTGTTTGTTTTTTTCGGTTTATCAATATTCACTTGCCATTGATCAGAGTTTTGAGAGATGGGTAAAGATTTTGGTGAATAGGCGTATGTTTCGTTTACTACAATTAGGCAAAACAATAGGAGAAAGAAACTAATTGCTTTTTGCATATACACACCTCGCTATAAAATTTTTTATTAATATGCGTAAATAAATTGGGTTTTATGTAAAAAATGGAAAAATGTTAGAGGTGTAATTTCGAATTTGATACATAAGAATATGTATTACAAAATTAACTTTTCACACTTTAGAAGAATTTAGGAGTTGGAAAATCAGAATGTTTCAAAAAAGGCTTGCATTTTATAAAGTGAGGAGTTAGAATACTCTGTAAATATAAAAAGTGATGATCAGGAAAAGTACATGGTGCAAAGGTCTACAGAGAGCAGCCGGTTGCTGGGAAGGTTGCGATACCGCATGATGGAAAGACACCTGTGAGTGTTGCTTTGAACGTGATTATTAGTAAAAGCAAACGGTACCTACCGTTATCAGGGCTAAGATGGTCAGTATGACAATTTGGGTGGTACCGCGGAAAAAAATCCGTCCCTATTTATAGGGGCGGATTTTTGTATTCTTTGAAAGGGGGTGAGTGACCGTGGATGATGACGATGACAACAATAACGTAAATAAATATAAAATTACTGGAGGGAAAAATAATGGATTCAATAATGAAGCGTTCACTCACAAAAGAATGTACAAAGCAAAGTGGAAAGGTTGTATTACTTCAAGGATGGGTAAAAAAAATTCGGCACCTTGGAAATGTTAGTTTTTTATTATTACGGGACAGAACAGGAGTAATTCAATGTGTATTAGAAAATGAATTGGCCGGATATAAAGTTGATGTAGAAAGTGTTGTCCATGTAATCGGTGAGATAGTCGAGACGTCGAAAACGGAATTGGGTATTGAAGTACTTGCTCATGAAGTGAAAGTAATAAACGGTGCAGAGCCACTTCCATTTGAAATAAATAAAAAGAAGTTACAAGTTGGCTTAGATCAACTACTTAATGAGCGGGTAATATCATTAAGGCATGAGCGAACTGCAGCGATTTTTAAAGTGAAATCTACACTCGTTCAGAGCTTTAGTGAATTTCTAATAGAGAACGATTTCACACGTATATTTACTCCGAAAATTGTTTCACAAGGGGCAGAAGGAGGAGCAAATGTTTTTAAGCTTCCATACTTCCAAAAAGAAGCTTATTTAGCACAATCACCACAGTTCTATAAGCAAATGATGGTAGCGGGTGGCTTAGAACGAGTTTTTGAAATTGCACCTGTATATAGAGCGGAACATCATAATTCTTCCCGTCATTTGAATGAATATATATCGTTAGACGTAGAGCTTGGTTTTATTCATGATTTTTATGAAGTGATGCAACTAGAAACGGATGTTTTACGATATATGTTTCAACAAGTAGCGAAAAAATGTGAAATAGAACTACAACTATTACAAATAGAAGTACCTGTTATTACTGAAATACCTAAAATTACATTGTTAGAAGCACAAGAAATTTTGAAAAGTAAGTATCGTAAAGAATCTCCTGTAGGGGATTTAGATACAGAAGGTGAAAAGTTACTAGGGAAATATGTAAAGGAAACATATAATAGTGAATTTGTTTTCATTACACATTATCCGAAAGAAGCGAGACCGATGTATACGATGCAAAATAAAGAGAATCCAGCTATTACTGATTCATTCGACTTATTATATAAAGGGCTAGAAATAACGTCAGGGGCACAGCGAATTCATAATTATGAAATGTTACTCGCTTCGTTTAAAGAAAAAGGATTACACCCAGAGAAATTTCAATCTTATTTAAATACATTCCGATACGGTTGTCCCCCGCATGGAGGTTTCGGGATTGGGTTAGAAAGGATTGTATATAAAATATTAGAATTAACAAATGTACGAGAGGCTAGTGCTTTTCCGAGAGATTGTACTCGTCTTATACCATAATATTAAAACCCTTCTATGAATATAGAAGGGTTTTGTATATTTAAACATAAGTTAAAGAGAAGAAAAATATCTTTTTGTGTGAAAATATGTAAATTATATCGAGAACATTTTATAATAAATTGAGAAAAAGAAAATTCATAAGTTATAATGAAATGTGAATATAAAAAAAGTTCATATAATAATGTATGGAAGGGTATGAAACATGTTATATCAAACTCAAGCAACACAACAAACACCAGCTTATATAATCTATCTTCTTGATGTAAGCGCATCAATGAATCAAATGATGGATGTAGAGGGAGAAGAAAAAAGGAGAATTGACATTGTAACGGATGCTCTTTCTTTAGCAATTCGCCAAATGGTATTTCGTTCGACAAAAGGTAGTCGATTGCTTCCAAGATATAAGTTATCTATTTTAGCTTATAGCGATCAAGTTTTTGATCTTTTGGGTGGGGTGAAAACAATAGATGAAGTAGCAAGACTACGTCCACTAGAAAAAATTCAAACGCATCGTTTAACTGATACAGCAAAGGCTTTCTCTGTAGTGGAGAAGTTATTGCAAAAGGAATTACCGAATTTACAAGATGGGCCAGCTCCTGTTGTTTGTCATATGACAGATGGTGCTTCAACTGGCGAAGATCCAGAATTAATTGTGCGAAGAATTATGAATATGTCTGTACCTGATGGAAATGTACTAATTGAAAATATCTTTATTTCGGATGAAATTATGCAAGAACAAATTACTAGTATAAAGAAGTGGGAAGGGATTATGCCACATACAGAAATTACGGATGAATATGGTGCAAAGTTGCAACGACTTTCCTCTCCTATCCCTCAAAGTTATCGTGAGATGATGACTGAGTATGGTTTTCATATTGGGGATGGTGCAGTGATGATGTTTCCAGGTACAAATGCAGATTTAGTATCACTTGGATTTCAAATGTCTGCTGCAACGCCGGTTCGATAGGAGGGAGAAAAATAGTGAAGTATATCCTGTCGCAAGAAAAAGAAACAGTATTACAAGAGAAGAAAGGTGAAAATTTTACATATCGATATAGTTACGTAAGAGCTAAAGAAACGCAAGACTTAAATGAGAGTGGACAAGATTTTCTTATATTTCAAGATAATGGGACTAGTGTTACCTTTGCATTATGTGATGGTGTAGGAATGTCTTTTCATGGTGAAATCGCTGCGAAATTTCTTGGTATGAAGTTAGTAAACTTGTTTGATACATGTCAAGAAAGTGGACTGGATATTGCTACATTATTAAATGAACAGTTAAATAATTGGATAGAAGAAGCTTCAGAGGAAGTGAGTGCATTTCGCTTGCCAGAAGAAACACCGTGGTTACTACTTGATGTTTTGGAAGAAAAGCGAACAAAAGGTAGTGAAACGATGTTTATTGGCGGGAAAATAGAACTCATTCCAAATCAAGATAAAGTACAAATAACGATAGTTACACATGGTGATTCATTTGTACAATTGTTTCAAGATAAGGAGAATTGTTCGAATATAATGAAGTTTAATAGAAATATAGAGAAAAGATGGTCTACACAGCGAGGCATTATTGGTGGGGAATTGGCGGTTTTTTCAAAGGCATTATCTAGGCAAGAAGCTAATCGGATAGTTATTCACTCAGACGGACTTGTGCCGCTTATGCAGTATAATTTTGAGGAAGTGTTAAAAGAAATTGAGAGGGCACAGAACTCTCCGACAAGCGATGATATTTCATTTTTAGATGTTTATTGGTAACAAACATGATGGAGAAAAAGGTGAATAAATGTGGAAGAGATTATTGTGACATACATAAAACAGTCAAATGAAGAAATTGATATTGCAATTCCAAATGACGTAAAAGTGGTGCAAATTATTGAAGCGATTTTACATCATGAAAAAATAGATGAAGCATTAAGCGAGATCTATGAAATTAGAGTGGCAAAAGATAAAGAAGAGTGGCATTCTATTCGAAATGATGAAACGTTACGCGATAATGATGTGTGGGACGGACAATATGTAATGCTACATAAAAAAGGAGCAATTATCCCTTCTTTTGAAATGATGCCAGCAGAAGAAGTTTATAATGAACCTGTTAAACAAGATATGTCTTCTAGTGAAGAAGATTATGTATGGAAAATCATTGAGTAATAGTTTTTGGATGGGGAAGGAGAAATGTTTTGTGCAAAAATCACCGTATTTTCAACGCTCTCCGCGTGTGAAAGTAGATATACCAACAGGGAATGTTATTATTCATGATCCACCGAATATACCGGAGGAGCCGAAATTTTCAATTGAAACGATGATATTGCCAGCGGCGATGACAATTTTGACGCTAGTATTATACTTTGTGATGATGAAGGTTATGAAAATGAATTCAAGCTATATGCCTCTTATGATGGTTTCTAGTATTCCTATGTTAGGGTCATATATATTTACATCGATGGGGCATTTACGTAGAAAGAAAGAACATCGTCAAATGGTTGAACAATTACAAACAAGATACTTAGAGCAAATTCAAAAGCGTCGAGTGGAATTAGATACGTTAAAGGTTGAACAAGCAAAGTATTTAATTACACAAAATCCAAGTCCATTAAAAAGTGTGCAAAGAATTGAAAATCAAGAAAGTAACTTATGGGAGCGAACACCCGAAAGCCCAGATTTTTTAGATATTCGTATTGGAACGGGGGAAAGGCCATTCTTTGTAGAGTTGAAAGTGCCTGAGCAGAAAGGCTACGAAGAAAATCCATTAGTTACAGAAGCACAAAATGTCAAAAGGGATTTTACTACAATTCCTAATGGACATATTTCAATATCTTTGAAAAAAAATGATGTAATTGGTGTAGTTGGAAATAAAGAGGATAGGTTGAACTTTATTCGAATTGTAACGACGCAAATTATGACACATCATGCGCCAAATGAAGTGAAAATAGCAGCCTTTTATCATGAGAAGGAGAAAAAACAATGGGATTGGATGAGATGGCTTCCTCATGTATGGGATGAGCAGAGGAGTATGCGTTTTCTATCTGAAAATCAACAAGACGCTCAGAAATTAGCTGAAGCGTTGTTCACACCACTTAATATGCGTAGAATTTATAATTCCTCTGCACAGGCGGATGCGAAAATACCTTTAATCCCAATTTATGTATTTTTCTTATCTGCGAGAGAGTTTTTAGAGGATGATCCTCTAATTCCAATGTTACTTAGAGAAGGAGAAAGTGTCGGAGCATCTACGTTTATATTTGCAGAACAGAGAGAACGATTGCCGATGGAATGTGATCTTGTTATTAGCTTAAACGGAGAAAATGGTGAGTTAGTAGAAACATTTTCAAGCTCAGCTGAAAATAGCGGGACAACGCGTGCTAGTTTTAAAGTAGACCGACTTTCATTCGAACGATGTGAATCAGGTGCGCGAAGTATTGCTCCTATTCGAATGAAAAGTTCTACAGCGGCTAACATACCGAAAGTATTAACTTTTTTAGATTTGTTTCAAGTGAAAAAAATGGAAGAGTTACAAGTGCTAGAGAGATGGGATAAAAATCGATATCCGACTTCATTGCCGGTTCCAATCGGTGTAAGAGAAGGAAGTAAACCTGTGTTTCTAAATATTCACGATAAAATTGAGAAGAAAGGACATGGTCCGCATGGTTTAATGGCTGGTACAACAGGTTCAGGGAAAAGTGAAGTGATTCAGTCTATTATAGCCGCATTAGCGGCTACCTATCACCCTCATGAGATGGCATTTATGCTTATCGATTATAAGGGTGGCGGAATGTCAAACACATTTGCAGGATTACCACATATTATCGCATCTATTACAAACTTAGAAGATCCGAACTTAATTGAGCGTGCAAGAATATCATTAAAGGCGGAATTAGAGAGAAGACAAAAATTGTTTATTCAGGCTGGGAATGTTCAACATTTAGATGAATATTATGAAACAAGCTGGCGTGAAAAAGAACCTTTGCCACATTTATTTATTGTCATTGATGAGTTTGCTCAAATGAAAAAGGAACAACCAGAATTTATGGACGAGCTAATTAGTGTCGCTGCAATAGGAAGGACATTAGGAGTTCACTTATTATTAGCAACCCAAAAACCTTCGGGGGTTGTAAATGACAAGATTTGGAGTAACTCGCGTTTTCGAATTTGTTTACGTGTCCAAGATGATGCGGATAGTCGTGAAATGTTAAAGATTCCAGATGCATCAAAAATCAATGTACCAGGACGAGGGTATCTCCAAGTTGGTAGCAATGAAGTATTGGAATTATTCCAATCAGCATGGAGCGGAGCACCTTATAATCCAGATGAAGAGAAAGTTCTTGATATTGTTGATTTTACAGAAGTTAAGCTCTCGGGTGAAAGAATAAAAGTGAAAAAGCGTCCAAAACCAATGACAAATAGTCCAAAGCAATTACAAGCTTTTATTCAATATGTACAGAACGTATCCGAAAAAGAAAATATTACAGCGTTGCCAGGACCTTGGTTAGCACCTTTACCAGAGAAACTATTATTAAATCAATTCTATGAAATAGAGAATTGGAATGCGGATGTATGGAAGCAAAGAGAAGATAAATTGCAGTTAACGGTAGGACTAATCGACGATGTGGCAAATCAAGCGCAGTATCCTTTGAAATTAGATGTTCAAGAGGGGCATTTAAATATTTACGGTATGCCAGGTACAGGAAAAACGACTCTATTACAAACAATTATTATGTCTCTGGCATTGTCTCATACACCAGAGGAAGTAAACTTTTATGTAGTTGATTTTGGTCGCATGTTTTTAGACTTTAGAGATTTACCACATGTGGGTGGAATTGTACAAGAAGACGAAGTTGAAAAAATGAAACGGTTGTTTAGCTTTTTGAAGAAGGAAGTCACATATCGAAAAGAATGTTTTTCTGATAGGGGAGCAAAATCTTTCGCGATGTATAACCGAATGGTAGAAACAAAGATTCCAGCTATTGTCGTAATGATAGATGGTTATATTAGGTTCCGTAGTGAGTATGAGAAGGAAAATGAAATTTTAGAGCAATTATTACGTGAATCAAGTACGTACGGTATTTCTTTTCATTTATCACTCAACCAAACAACTGATATGTTTGACCGTGTTCGTAACAATATTCCGATGGCAATTTCGTTTGAATTACAAGATAGAACAGAATATTATAGTTTAGTTGGAAGACCAAACTTCCCATTAATTGATGTACCATCTGGACGTGGTTTAGCGAAAGGGCAGCCCCCAGAACTATTCCAAGCAGCATTGCCTTTCATTGGAGAAAATGAATTGGAATATTCTAAGCAATTAAAAACAATTATTCAAAAAATGAATGGAGCATGGACTGGAGAGAAAGCAAAATCAATTCCAATGGTTCCGAAACAGTTGTTTATTGAAGACATGCTAGAGCAATCAGAATCGTCACAAATTTGTGTAGGTATCGAAACAGAAGATATTCGCTTGCAAAACTTTTCATTGGAGGAAATGACAAATATTTTCATTGGAGGAAGAATTGAAGGTGGTAAGACATCTTTATTACAAACACTAATTTTTTCTCTTACCTATCAACATGCACCTGAAGAAATTGAATTATTCATGATTGATTTAAGTGAAAAAACAACGGGTATTTTGGCTCTTGGAGAATTACCACATGTTAAAAAGCGAATTACAGATGGAATGCAATTAAAAGAAATGTTAGATGAGCTGCTAGAAGTAATAAATAATAGAGAAGTGGTCATGCCGTCTTTAAATCCAAATGAAAAAATGAAATTTCCATATTCAAGGATTATTATTGTTATTGATGATATTGATCAAATGCTGGCGTTATTATCTACTGATTTTGATGCGAAAAATAAAATAGAGCAAATTGTTCAAAATGGAAGAAATAAAGGGATCCATTTTGTTGCAGCTGCTACAACTTCAAGTGTAACTAATTATTCACATGAAAAATGGTTTGCGGAAATCAGAAAACGAAGCTGTAGTTATTTATTAGGCACTACGCAAAATAATGATGTGTATTTCTTTAATATAAAGCTTAAGCATACGGAAATGGATCAAGAATTCCAGAGTGGGGAAGGATATTTTGTACGCAGGAAACCTATGAAAGTAAAATGTGCTTTTACACCACTACATTTACTACATGATTTAACAAAAAAGATTGCTAGAAAATGGTTAGAATCGACAGAAAAAATATAAAACTGGGGTAATTTGCAAAAAAATACTATTTTTTTGTAAACTAACCCTTTAAAAATAGTGTGAATATAGTTTATAATCTAATTGTTATGATATTAATAGATTGAAAGGGGAAAAGCAGAATGGCAGAAATTAAAATTACACCTGAACAACTTGATCAAATCGCTGGACGCTTTACAAACGCAGCAGCTGAAGCTCAACAACAAATCAATAACCTTGGAAATGAAATTCAGAGTTTAGAGGGACAATGGTCTGGGGCAACACAAGATAAGTTCAGAGCGAACTTTGAAAGTGCTAGACAAGAAATGCAAAAATACATTCCGATTCTAGAACATATTTCTACTGATTTGAAAAACATTGCTACTAACTTCCGTAACGCGGATAGCTCATATTAATAGCAGAACAATTGCAAAAGACCAGGAGCTATTGTTCCTGGTCTTTTCTTTAAAAATCGTCATATGAGAGCAAGGGGATAAAATGGGATTCAGGCCAGAAGTAGGAGAAAAAATTATTTTAAATAAAGATGCGTATCATTTTTCAAAGCATCCAGCAGTTATGGGAATTGATATGCCATATGGGCAAGAAGGTAGACAAGGAACGGTATATCAGCTACAACATGAAAATAGTGTAGAACGAATAGCATTAAAAGTTTTTAAGGAACGCTATCGTGATGAAAAACATCAATTAGTATTTTTGAAACCACTTTCTTCCTTAGCGGGTCTTAAAGTATGTTCACGCTACATTGTTACAAAAGAAGAACATACATCTGTAATTGAAAAGTCAGAAGATCTTGCGAATAGTATTGTGATGCCTTGGATTGAAGGGCCAACTTGGGCTGATATTTTACAAGAGCAACGAATGCTATCAAAGCAACAATGTTTTTTTATTGCAGAGGCATTTCTAACAACACTTAAGATAATGGAAGAAAATGAGATTGCTCATAATGACTTGTCATCTAGTAACGTACTAATACCTTTTCTAAGTGAAAATCCTATTGAAGGTCAACACCGTATTGAGCTTGTTGATGTTGAGCAAATGTATGGCCCAAAAACGAAAAGACCTTCATTATTGCCAGCAGGTTCAGCGGGTTACGCACCAAAGTATTTGACAAGTGGAGTATGGCAAAAAGAAGCCGATCGATTTGCTGGTGCTATATTATTAGGAGAAATATTAAGTTGGTGTAGTGAAGAAGTTCGAAATAAAAAATGGACTGATGCAAGTTACTTTAAAACGGAAGAAATGCAGACAGAATGTGAAAGATATGCATTACTTCAGCAAGTATTACATAATCAATGGAATGGGGAAATTGCACAGTTATTTAAGCAGGCATGGAATAGTAAAACTTTTGCAGAATGTCCAAGCTTTGCACAATGGCACGATGCATTTAATAGTGCAAGAGAGATAATAAAAATTGATACAGAAAAGCAGTCAGAACAAGAACAGTCTCTTTTTGTATCGAAATGTTTGGAAATTGCAAGATTATTAGAAGAGAGAGGATTTAAGCAAGCGGCATTATATGAATATAAAACAATTTTCAATTCACTTAATCCATCAACTGCTCTAAAACAAGAACTCGCATATATCATTCAAACAATAGAGAGTCAAGAGCCTGGAATAAACTCAAAAAAGGTGCTACAAAGTTATTTGGAACTAGCTACTGAATTGGAGAGAGAAAACAATGCAGAATTTGCTTGTTTCGTCTATTCACGAATCGTACAATTTCCAAACATTGATCATGCGTTAAAAAAGGAAATTGAAAGCATTATTGAGGAGATAAAAGAAGAACAAGAAACATCATTTACAGAAGCAGCAGCTACAATTACAGTTCCAAATAGCATTCTACAGAGCCGAAAACAAACAAAAAAACAAGTTGAATATGATATAGATGATGAAATTTTAAATGCAAAAGCATCGAATCAACCTCTTACATTAACGCATGAACAAAAAGAACCGTCTGCCTTTTCAAAATGGTGGAGCAAAAATAAAAAACGTATTTTGATCATTGGTTCAATTACAATTGTCGTTATAGGTGGTGCTACGGCGTATTACTTCTATACAACGAATGCTAAATATCAACACTTTATGGAACAAGCAAGGCAAGCCTATCATGATAAAAAATATAAACTTGCAGAAGAGGCTGTTGGTCATGCAATTGCAGTGAAAGGAAAAGACGAAGCGCATCTTCAATTAGCAACAATTTACGTTGCTGAAGGAAAGAATAAAATTGCAATCGACTATATTACCAAATTAATAAAGGATAGAGAAATTGATAAAGAAAATAATGAAGCTGCCTATTTATTAGCTTCAGCAAATTTCCGCATTGGAAAATATCAAGAAGCAGTTCCGAATTTCGAACAAGCATTAGCGAATAATGCAAAAGGAATTGAACCGTATAAAAAAGATGCAATGAGAGATTTAGCTGTAAGTCATATGAAGATGAAAGAATTTGAAAAGGCGGAAGACGTTATCGTCAAAATGAGCACGAAAACAAATGAAGATAAGGCGATTGTTTCGTATTTAAAAGGACAACTAGCTACGGCAACTGTGCAGTTAGACAAAGCTGAATCGTTCTTTAAAGAAGCTATTACACAAGATTCAAAGAACGCTATATATACAATTGAACTTTCAAACTTATATGTGCTTTGGAATAAAACAAATTTAATTGATAGTGCGAAAAAAGAGGCGAATTATCAACAAGCATCTCAAGTATTACAAGCTGCAATCCAAAAGGATATGAAAAATATAGAGTTACTAAATCAACTAGGAATTGTATATTATGAAGCTGGTCAATTTTACGAATCGCGAGATGGTGGAAAAAGTAATGCTGCGTATCAACAAGCATTAGAAGCTTATAATCGAGTTGTCAACAGTGGGACCCGAGATACAAATACACTTGTGAATATAGGGATTTTATACGATAAAGTGGGACAAGGAAATGAAGCCGAGAAATTTTTCGCAGAAGCATATTCGCAAAATGATGAAGATCCACATGTGAATTTTGCATTTGGGATGTTCAAAATTAAACAAAAAAAATATGAAGAAGCGAACCGCTTCTTAAGAAAAACAGTACAAGCAAATGAAAATGAAGCTGAAGTAAGAGCAGCACAAGAAAAACTAACAGAAATGAAAACAAACGGCTGGATTCAATAAAGATGGGAAAAGGGGAAAATGCATGGAAGAGAACAATAATAATTTAGGGAAAAAAGTTGCTATATCAGTAATGTCAGCAGCTTTACTTGGAACATCAGGATATCTTGTGTATGACAAAGGATTTAGCACAGCAGGAAGAGAAACCGTAAAACTAGCAAGTAATACAGAAGAGAAAAAAGATGATCGTATTACAGGAAGCAATTTACAGTCTATGTTCCCAAATTTAGTTGCTGATCCTGCAAAAAAAGATGACAAACCTGGCGAAAAACCAAACGTTAATTTAGCAGACCTAATCGGAAATAATAAATCACCAATTACACCAGTGACGTATAAGCCGGATGATGTGTCGGTGGAAAAGAAAGATCCACTAATCAAATTATCAGATGCACCAGCGCCACAAAAGCCGGAACTGCCAACTAATATGGGTGGTCCTGTGGTGGAGCCAGTTAAAAATAATGATAATGTTCAATTACCTACACCTACTGTAGAACCACCAAAAACTAATACCGGAACAGGAGGAACTGGAACAGGAGGAACTGGAACAGAAGGAACTGGAACAGGAGGAACTGGAACAGAAGGAACTGGAACAGGAGGAACTGGAACAGGAGGAACTGGAACAGAAGGAACTGGAACAGGAGGAACTGGAACAGGAGGAACTGGAACAGGAGGAACTGGAACAGAAGGAACTGGAACAGGGGGAACTGGAACAGGAGGAACTGGAACAGGAGGAACTGGAACAGGAGGAACTGGAACAGAAGGAACTGGAACAGAAAAACCAAAACCAGATCCAGAACCAACATACCCCACAATTACAGTATCACCAAAAACGGGTGATATTCTTGTAGAATGGTATACAGCAAATGGGGAGAAATCTAGTGCGGTGTTTTTTGGAGAGTTTTATAAGGCACAAAATCATTTGAAATTAATTGATGGTATGACAAATACAATGGCGGAACGTGATGATTTACAGCTTATTTCTCAGAGCTCCTCGACAGCCAAAGCCAATAAAGCAGCATTATTGTTAGCAGCACAGGATTCTGCTCAATTTGAAAAAGTAGCTAGTTCAAAATATGAGCAACTATTTTATATTCGAAATCAATTAACTTTATATCAAGATCCAGCGTTTAATGACCAAGAATTTGAACAATTTAAAGAAAATAAGAAATATGTTATAGAAAAGTTGTCTAAAGACATTTTTAATGCGGCGCTTAGAGAAGAAGAACGAGATGTAAATGCAGCTTTAAGTAAATATTATTTATTAACTTCTGTATTACAAGGCGTTGATGAAGACTTACAAAAACAAGCTTACGATCGAGTGCAAGATATTTTTAATCAAATGCTTGAAAAAGAATTGAAACAAATGGTACAAGGGAAAGTTGATGTTCCAACTGTACCAGTTTTAAATCAAGGAAAAGAACAAAAGAAAAATGTAGAAGAAAAAGCAATGACTGAAAAGGAAGTACAACAATCAAAAGGTGAAGAAAAACAAGAGAATAAAGAAAATTCGAAGCCAGAAGAATCGAAAACAAATAAAGAAGATGTAAAACAAGAAGAAGCACAAACGAATAAAGAAAATGCAAAACAAGAAGAAGCACAAACGAATAAAGAAAATGCAAAACAAGAAGAAGCACAAAATAATAAAGAAGATAAAAAGAATGAGGAACAAAAAGATAATAAAGATGGTACAAAGCAAGAGGAAGTAAAAACACCTGGACAATGGGCGATTGAACAGGTAACAGCGTATATGAACGAAGCGAAGTGGAAAGAAGCAATTGTACTAGCAGATCAATACATTGATCAGACAAAAGGTGAAGAACAAAACACATTGCGGGATCAATTGAAAAATGCAATTGAGAACTTATTAACAAAATCAAAAGCAGAAGAGACATCTGCAGAAGTGGCATTACAAAATTATCACTTTATCTTAAATGTTAAAAATGTAGTTGTTGAGCAGAGAGAAAAGGCAAAATCGTTATCTTTACCTGTAATGTTAGAAGTAAAGGCAGATCAGGCATTAGTAGAGAAAGATTATTATAACGCTGTATTATATATGGCGAATTCTATTCGTAATGGAAATAAACATGCTCGTGCATTTGAAAAATTACAAACAAATACAAACTTCCTTTGGAATCAAACTATGGAGCAATGGAATAATTTAAAGGGGAATTCTGGATGGCAAAGTGAAGTTAAAAAATCTGTTCAACCATCCCTTGAATTAATTGTATATTTAAAAGATATTTCATCAGCTATAGTGGATGATGCAAGATTCAATGAGAAAATAAAGGAAGCAACGAAGAAATTAGAAGGTATTCAATTGTTGAATTTAGCAAGTTATGAAAATAGTAAGAGTGATGAAGCTAGTCAATTGAATGCATTATATTATTATGGACAAGCTTATGAACGTGGTATAGCTAATGCAGGAGATATGAGTAACATTTTTAATAAGTTATTAAATAAAGCACGTGGATTTGAAGTATCTGATCCTGCAAGAGCTATGAATTTATACCGATTAATGTATACAACGCCTGGTGCACAAGGACTTGGCTTCCAAGACGTAATTAGAAATTCTATTGATTATCTGAATGATTTCAATGTAGCAAGTCAATCGTTCGCGAAATATGGCAATAGCTCAAATGTGAAAGATATTGCAACTGCATTAGTTTATGCAAATACAGCTATTGAAAATGGATATACAAATGAACAAAGTAAAGCGAAAATAAGACAAATTGCAGAGACGATGGTTATTGTTGGGCAAAATGCATTAAAGGGAAATGATTTAAATACTGCATATCAGTGTTTCGAATTTGTAAGTCGTGCGGATTATAAACATGTTCCGCAGGACGTTCGAAGCCAAGCAAATGATGGGCTACAAGCGATAAAAAATGCTACTAAAAAATAAAGTAATAAAGTTCGCCATCTTACCCTAGGTAAGGTGGCGAACTTATTTCAAATAGGGAGTGAAAATTCATGAGTTTACTAGAAATTTGTCCATTAGATGAGGCGTTAGTGGAGGCTTTACAGAATGAAGAAAAAAGAGTTCGTTTTTATGAGATATTACAGAAATCAAATTTGTACGTTGTTGCTTCGGTAGAGGGCAATACAACTGTAGATGAAGAAGGAAATTTGATTTCAACTGAAAATACACAATTGCAAATTCATTATTTTGAAATGGAAGAAGGATTAATGTTACCACTGTATTCTGATTTGAAACATTTAGAAATGGTTATTCCAGAAGAATGTCCGTATGTCTCTATGAATGCCATTGAATTATTAAAGACGATAGATTTAGAGGCAAATGTAATATTAAACCCAGGAACAAAATTTCAAAAATTATTTGTAAAGGAAGAAATTGAAGCGATTTGTGATAACAGTATTTTTGATGTTTTTTCTAAAGGGAATAAGTAAAAATTGATGCAGTTCTATTTCTTTTTGGTATAAAATAGAGGAAGGTGGGAGAAGGTTTGGAAATTAAGGTCAAACCTGAACAACTCGAACAAATTGCCAAAAACATATCAGAGATGCAAACACACAGCCAGACCATACAACAAAATCTCAATCAATCTATGTTTAGTATTCAAATGCAATGGCAAGGAGCAACGAGTCAGCATTTTTATGGGGAATATATGAGATCAATGAGACTCATGGAATCTTACATACGTAACTTACAAGTTACAGAAAAAGAATTACGGCGTATCGCTCAAAAGTTTCGTCAAGCAGATGAAGAATATCAAAAGAAACAAAATGAAAAATTGAAAGAAACCCATAAAAAAGAAAAGAAACATGAAAAATCATGGTGGGAAAAGGGAATAGAAGGAGCAGCTGAATTCATTGGAGTAAATGATGCAATTCGTGCAGTTACCGGTAAAGACCCTATTACAGGAAAAGAATTATCATCAAAAGAAAGACTCATCGCCGCAGGATGGACGCTCCTAAACTTTGTTCCTGTTGGAAAAGTGGCAAGTCTTGCTGGAAAAGGAATAAAGTATGTCGCTTCTAGCTTTGGGAAGACGATTGTAAAAGCAGGAAAAGGGCTAGGCGAAGGAATATCAATGGTGGCTGGAAAAGCTGGAAAAGCAGCTGTCGATGGCATAAAAACAGCCAGCCACAAAGTAAAAGAGGGTGTAAACTTTGTAGCCTCCACAGCAAAAGGATTTCCCGACAAAATCGGCAATCTATGGAACAAAGGTGCCACAACCGTAAAAACAACTTTCTTGCAGGGGAATGAAAAGATCCAGCACGCAGTAAAAAAATTACTGGAATACAAATGGATCCCAGGCGAGGGAAAAGGCTTCGCCATGGCTGGAGTAGGAAATGTCTCAGGAGGACAGTATTCTCTGAAAGAGGCTTATCAGTATATGGAGAGTAAGGTTGTTAAGGGTACGGGTGGAGCTAATAACTTTAAATTTGGAGATAATGCTAAAAATCATTTGAAAAATGTTGAGAATATAGGCACTAAGAAAGGAGTTAGTGGTGGGCATAACATGGATGAATTTTACAATGCTTTGAAAAATCAGGGTGTTGATGTAGAAGACTTAATTATATCTAAAAAATCACATTCTTCAATTGAAGGGATTTATGAGATAGAATACAAAATACCTAGAAAAGATATGGCTGGAAATATTGCAGAACCTGTTTCGTATAAAAATATTAAGGAGCCTAAAACAATATACGATCCAGCAATGATTAGTGATGATAAGATATATCAGTGGGGAAAAGAAGCAATGCAAAAGGGAACAATAAATGGTAGGCTTGTTGAAGGTACTGCTTCAAATGGATTGAAGTTCAGAGGTTATTTAAATGATACTGGAGAGATAACTAACTTTTTCCCAATTCTAGACTGATATTATAAGATACAATGTTTATAGGAGGATAAAATGAATAGTAATTTTGAATTTATTGAAGATAAAGAGAAAAACGATGAATTAATGTCAATATATTTTAACTTTATAAACGGTAAGTACTTGGAAAGAGCTTTGAGTTTTTTTGTGAAAAAAGAGGGGTTTGGACAAGAAATAGTATTTGTTCATTTTCAGTCGGATTTAGATGAATTTGATATGTCACAGCTACCTATACCTTTAGATGATAAGCATGTGTTGGTTGAATTAGATTCTCCAGCTGTTGAGTCTGAACAACAAGTGTATTTGGACTTTGAAACTTTTTATAATTATTTGGAAGAACATGTGAAAAAAGAAGTGGAAAAAAATCCAGAAAGAAATGGATTAATGGATTTATTAGTGCAAGTTAAGCGTAGCTTAAATTTGTAATATCTTATAGCCATTTTACTAGATTCGAAGGGCAGAAAAAGAACTTTTTGAAGAACGCGTTTTTATTAGGATTTTATTATATTTCAATAAGGGAGATTGTCTGATATTGAATAAGTAAAGAGGAAGTTATAGATGAAGAAGACTTAACAAAAGAGACCTCATATTTGAGGTCTCTTTTGTTAAGTGTATTGAAAAAATCCCTAATTAAAAATTAGCGTGAGATCACAACTATAAGGGTACGGGGAAAGTTGGAAAAGGGAATTCTGATCTACTTGATAATACCGGTAGGTTTAAAAATGCTGAGTTGCCAACGAAGTATGATGTATATTGTGAAAGGAAATACAACAATGGTGAAGCGCCTAAAGAGCCACTGGAGTGGAAAGAAGCAAGTGAAAAGTGGGCATCACTTAAAGAGCAGAGGCAAGAATTTTCTGATGAAAGTTTTAATCTATTTTCACAGCAGTATGAAAATGCTCAACGAGAAATAACCATTGTTACGCATGAAGGGACCAAGGTGAGAGTTGACGCAATTGCATCTGATGAATATGGGAATGTTATTATACAAGAATATAAAAGTTCCGCTACTGCTCCATATACTACTAATCAAGAAAAGGGATTCCCTGAATTGAAGAATTCTGGTGGGGCAGTCGTAGGTGAAGGAAAGGGAGATTTTTCAGGGGGATACGAAGTGCCTAGTGGAACACGACTGCAAATTGTTCGTCCTGAGGGGACAACTTATTTTGATGAATAAATGAGGTGAGAGACAAGTGTCGATATTAGACAAAAATAAGATAGATGGAATTGGCAAGAGTATGGGTGAAAATAAGTTAGCATTAATGATTGCAGATCATTTAGACTGGGAAAATGAACTTCAGCACTTAGCATTGTTACAAGATAAAATTAATGCCTATGTATCTTTTATTGAAAGTGGGCAAATCTATAGTGTATATCCGGATGCTAAGTTAGTAGATGGCTTTATATTTGATTTAAGATTTAAATATAAACCGACTGAAAATGAACCGCACCCAATTTGTTAGACATTTACTAACAATTGGAGGTGCGGTTTTATTATGTCTAGAAAATATACATTTGAGATAAAGAAAAATGCTGTTGAACATTATTTAAATACAAATGATTCGTTTAAAGTGACAGCCAGAAAATATCAAGTGAGCTATACTTTACTAAAAGAATGGGTGGCACGTTCTAAAAAACAAGGGATAGAGTCCTTAAATTCTAAATTTACAAGATACGATGTTCGATTTAAAATGGAAGTATTAAATTATATGAACAATACCGGAGCTTCGCCCCTACAAGCTGCAGCTATGTTTAATATTCCATCGCCTAAAACTATTAGGAAATGGCGGACAATACTAGAGTCACAGGGAATAGAAGCTCTTCGTAAGACAAGTAAGGGGTATTCTACTGTGAAGAAAAAGAAAGCTATTGCGCCTAAACAAAAACAAGATAAGAACTCTCAAAATGATTTACAATCAGAGATTGAATATTTACGAATGGAAAATGCTTATTTAAAA
>NZ_JBNPJZ010000054.1:0-41212 GCF_050312695.1 Bacillus sp. AF62
ACTTGAAAATAGCAGACAGAGTTGCTTATTGGCAGGTGTAGCGATTTTATTAAAAAGATTTTAAACAGGTTCTAAGACTAATGTAAGCTGATGGTGGACTATTTAATATGAAAAGATACGTCTATTTGCGGAGGGAAAAGAGATCAATAAAATGTACAATGAGGGTGTTAATCGTAATATTTTACGAGTGTATGGAGGTATTTTTATGGAACGATTATGGACGAAATCATTTATTCAAATGACTTTCGCAATGTTATTTTTATTTACAGGATTTTATTTACTTGTTCCAACGCTCCCGCTCTTTATTAAAGAGATAGGTGGCAATGAATCGCAAGTTGGACTCATGATGGGAATGTTTACAATAGCTGCTGTTGTAATACGACCGATTATTGGAGGAATGTTAGATCAATATGGTAGAAGATCCTTTATTATTTTCGGACTCATCTTTTTTGGATTAACGATGTATTCCTATAATATAGCATCGACTATTGTCCTTTTAGCTGTTTTACGTGTTATTCACGGAGTAACATGGGCTGTTTCTACAACAGCTGTTGGAACAGCAATAACGGATATTATTCCAGATTCACGCCGCGGTGAAGGTATGGGTTGGTACGGGATGGCGATGACAATTGCAATGGCGATCGGACCTATGATTGGATTATGGGTTGTGCAAAATTATTCATTTCATGGTCTGTTTTTATTAGCGACGTTGTTATCTTTTATGGCAGTCGTATTATCACTAATAACGAAGATGCCATTTACGCCACAAAAAGAAAAAGGGAAAATTCAGCTATTTGAGAAATCCGTATTAACAATCACGATTGTAGTATTCTTTTTATCGTTTGCATATGGAGGAATAACAACCTTTTTACCGTTATTTGCATCATCAATTCATGTAAACCCGGGAACTTTCTTTCTTGTATATGCAATTGCATTAACAATTGTAAGACCAATTTCAGGGAAACTATTAGATAAGTATGGAGAAGTATTCATCATACTCCCAGCATTATGTATTACTATTTTAGCTATAGTTGTTTTAACTATTTCAAATGGTTTGTTAGGTGTAATTATCGCAGCAACATTATACGGTATTGGATTTGGATCAGCGCAGCCAGCTTTGCAAGCGGCAATGCTTACAATTGTTGATCCGAGTAAAAGAGGAGTTGCAAATGCTTCATTTTTTACAGCGTTTGATTTAGGAATCGGGTTAGGTGCTATTTTACTTGGAGTTGTTTCACAAATGTTTGGTTATCGTATTTTATTTTCAGGGAGTGCAATTTCGGCATTAATAGCCTTAATTATTTTCGTCTTCTTTGTAAAACAACGATTAGGAAAAAAAGAGTTTGCGTAAACTGGAGGAATAAAGATGAAAATTTCAATTGATCGTAAAGCTCTGCAATGGTTCCAGGAAGAATTACGTATAAAGCACGGTGAATCTGTACGTTTTACTGTAAGGTACGGAGGGGATAGTTCAATTCAGCCCGGATATTCTTTAGGGGTTGTTGCTGAGAAACCAGAGGGGGAAATAGTGTCAGTTGAGAAGGAAGGTATTATATTTTTTGTAGATTCTGATGATCTTTGGTATTTTCAAAACTATGATTTATTTGTAAGTTATCATGAGGAGATGGAAGAAATTCAATTTAATTATGTAAAATAATAACTTTATTAAAAATGAATAAGTTTTATATAAAAATTATATTTAAGAGATAGTGAAATAAATATCATATAGTAACGAGCTGTATTTATGTACAGCTCGTTTTTTTTTATTTCTCAAATAAAATTAGAATAATTGTATATTTGGTGGTGTTATATGAAAAATCTTTATATCTTGTTTTTGAGAATACACAAAGAAGTCTATTCTTTCTTTATAAAATATAAGAATTATTTTCAAAAAATTGTATTGTTACAGTAAGAAAAGTGTAGGAAACTTATCATTATAAAATAAATTGAAATCTTCTAAAAACTCTGATACATTGAAATGGAAATGTAGTTTCACAATATTGTAAAGGCTTACAGTTATGTGCACGAAGATCTATTAGGATTGGAGGAAATAATGATGAAAGCTGAAGAAAAATTTTCCCCGGGATTAGATGGTATAGTGGCAGCGGAGACGAAAATCTCGTTTCTTGACACAGTAAAAGGTGAAATTGTAATTCAAGGGTATGACTTAATCGAACTCTCAAAAACAAAAGAGTATTTAGACATTGTGCACCTTTTATTGGAGGAACACCTACCGAATGAAGATGAAAAAGCAACACTTGAAAAGAAATTAAAAGAAGAATATGCAGTACCAGAAGGTGTATTCAACGTACTAAAGGCATTGCCTAAAGAGACGCATCCCATGGATGGATTACGTACAGGTGTGTCAGCGTTAGCTGGTTACGATAATGATATCGAAAACCGCTCGTTAGAAGTGAATAAAAGCCGAGGGTACAAGCTGTTAAGTAAAGTGCCAAACATTGTAGCGAATAGCTATCATATTTTAAATAATGAGGAGCCAATTGAACCTCTTAAAGAATTATCTTATAGTGCGAATTTCTTCTATATGTTAACTGGTAAAAAACCAACTGAACTTGAGGAAAAGATCTTTGATCGTTCCCTTGTTTTATATAGTGAGCATGAAATGCCAAACTCTACATTTACAGCTCGCGTTATTGCATCAACACAATCAGATTTATACGGTGCTTTAACAGGTGCAGTTGCATCTTTAAAAGGAAGTTTACATGGCGGTGCAAATGAAGCGGTTATGTACATGCTTTTAGAAGCTGGTAATGTTGAGAAATTTGAAGAGTTATTACAGAAGAAATTATATAACAAAGAAAAAATTATGGGCTTTGGACACCGTGTTTATATGAAGAAGATGGATCCAAGAGCACTTATGATGAAGGAAGCTTTAAAACAGTTATGTGATGTAAAAGGTGATTATACACTATATGAAATGTGTGAAGCTGGAGAAAAGATTATGGAAAAAGAAAAAGGAATTTATCCAAATCTTGATTATTATGCAGCTCCAGTATATTGGATGCTAGGTATTCCAATTCAACTTTACACACCTATCTTCTTTAGCTCTAGAACAGTGGGATTATGTGCGCACGTTATTGAGCAACATGCAAATAATCGTTTGTTCCGTCCGCGTGTAAATTATATTGGCGAGCGACATGTACTTAGTAAATAAGAACAACTGGGGAGTTGTTAGCACCGCCCGCCAGATGGGTGTTTGACCGACACCCATCATTAATAATAACGAATTTTCGACAGAAAGGGAAGGATAGCATGATTAAAACAAATGAAATTAAGCAAAAAGATGCATTATTAGAAGAGATTACGGATTATGTATTAAATAAAGAGGTTACTAGTGCAGAAGCATTCAGTACAGCTCGTTACGTATTACTTGATACACTTGGATGTGGAATTTTAGCATTACAATATCCAGAATGTACGAAATTACTAGGACCAGTTGTGCCAGGAACAGTCGTGCCAAATGGTACACGTGTACCAGGTACGTCTTATGTACTAGATCCAGTAAAAGGTGCATTTAATATCGGATGTATGATCCGTTGGTTAGACTATAACGATACTTGGCTTGCAGCAGAGTGGGGACATCCATCTGATAACCTAGGCGGAATTTTAGCCGTCGCAGATTATATTAGCCGTGTTCGTATTTCAGAAGGAAAAGAAGCTTTAAAAGTACGTGAAGTATTAGAAATGATGATTAAAGCACATGAAATTCAAGGCGTGCTTGCTTTAGAAAACAGCTTAAACAGAGTTGGTCTTGACCATGTATTATATGTAAAAGTAGCAACAACTGCAGTAGTTGCGAAAATGCTTGGCGGAACACGTGAAGAAATCTTTAATGCATTATCACATGCGTGGATTGATAATTCTAGTCTTCGTACATATCGTCATGCTCCAAATACGGGCTCACGTAAATCATGGGCTGCAGGTGACGCAACGAGCCGCGGTGTTCATCTTGCAATGACTGCTCTAAAAGGTGAAATGGGTTATCCAACAGCATTATCTGCGCCAGGATGGGGATTCCAAGATGTATTATTCAATAAACAAGAATTAAAATTAGCAAGACCACTAGAGTCATATGTAATGGAAAATGTATTATTTAAAGTGTCATATCCAGCAGAATTCCATGCACAAACAGCTGCAGAATGTGCAGTGAAGTTGCATCCGGAAATTAAAGAGAGATTGGATGAAATTGACCGCATTACAATTACAACTCATGAATCAGCAATTCGTATTATTGATAAAGAAGGTCCATTAAATAACCCAGCTGATCGTGATCATTGCTTACAATACATTACGGCAATTGGTTTATTAAAAGGAGATATCGTTGCAGACGATTATGAAGATGCAGTAGCAAACGATCCACGTGTAGACGAATTACGTAATAAGATGGTTGTTGTTGAAAACAAACAGTACAGTTTAGATTACCTTGACCCGAACAAGCGCTCAATCGCCAACGCTGTTCAAGTTCACTTTAAAGATGGCACAGTAACAGAAAATGTGGAATGTGAATATCCACTTGGTCACCGTTTCCGTAGAGACGAAGCAATTCCAAAAGTTGTTCAAAAATTCACTGCAAATATGGCAGGTCATTATTCTAGTAAGCAACAAGAACAAATTCATGAAGTTTGTTTAAATGAAGAAAAGCTAGAAAATATGAATGTAAATGAATTTGTAGATCTATTCTTAATTTAATAATAGGGGGAATTTAGAATGGCTTGGGTTGTGAAAAAGCAGTCAACACAAGAGGAGCTTGCGAATCGATTCCGAGCTTTAGTAGAAGCAAATGAAATTTTGCAAATTCCAGGTGCTCATGATGCAATGGCGGCTTTAGTTGCAAAAAATACAGGTTTTTCAGCTCTTTATTTATCAGGAGCTGCTTATACTGCAAGTAAAGGCTTACCAGATTTAGGTATCGTGACGTCTACTGAAGTGGCTGAGAGAGCAAGAGATTTAGTAAGAGCTACAGACTTACCTGTTCTTGTTGACATTGATACAGGATTTGGTGGTGTACTAAATGTAGCGAGAACAGCTGTAGAAATGGTGGAAGCGAAAGTAGCAGCTGTCCAAATTGAAGATCAGCAATTACCAAAAAAATGTGGACATTTAAATGGTAAGAAACTTGTTACTACAGAAGAATTGGTTCAAAAAATTAAAGCGATTAAAGAAGTTGCACCGAGCTTATACATTGTAGCACGTACTGATGCTCGCGGCGTTGAAGGATTAGATGAAGCAATTGAAAGAGCAAATGCATATGTAAAAGCAGGTGCAGATGCAATTTTCCCTGAAGCGCTTCAATCAGAGGAAGAATTCCGTCTATTTAATAGTAAGGTAAATGCACCTTTACTTGCGAATATGACTGAATTCGGAAAAACTCCATATTATAGTGCAGAGGAATTTGCAAATATGGGCTTCCAAATGGTTATTTATCCTGTAACTTCACTTCGCGTTGCAGCGAAAGCGTATGAAAATGTGTTTACTTTAATTAAAGAAACAGGTTCTCAAAAAGATGCACTTTCTAATATGCAAACGAGAAGTGAATTATACGAAACAATTTCATATCATGACTTTGAAGAGTTAGATACTGGTATTGCAAAAACAGTATTATCAGAAGATCAATAGATAAAGCAGCGAAGGCGATGAAAATACATCTTTGGCAAAATAAAATGCTTGATGTGAAAAATCATCGCCTTCTATTTTCAAAAAAGATATTCCACTCATCGTAGACGAGCATAAGCAAAAAGCTATGAAAGCCGAATGATAGGGGGATACATATGGAGAAAACGAAGTTACCATGGGATGAATTTTTTTCACTCAATAAAGATATAAATCATACTTACTTTACACCAGAAGATTTTTCAGGTGATGAAGATTTAATCGCAAAAACGACAGAACAATTCGTTAAACAAGAAATTGTTCCACAAATGGAGAATATTGAACAACATAACTATAAAGTTTCTCGTCAATTATTTGAGAAAGCTGGGGAACTTGGATTATTAGGCATTGAGGTACCAGAAGATTATGGCGGGTTCGAGTTAGGAAAGGCTGTCTCAGGTCTTGTAGCAGAGAAAATGGGTTACGCTGGTGCGTTTAGCGTTTCTTTTAATATACACGCTGGTGTCGGTACATTGCCTTACATATATTATGGAACGAAAGAACAGAAAGAAAAATATTTACCGAAAATCGCATCGGGAGAATGGATTGGTGCTTATGCTTTAACTGAGCCAAATGCTGGTTCGGATGCATTAAGTGCAAAAACAAGCGCCGTATTGAATGAAGAGGGAACAGCTTGGAAGTTAAATGGTGAGAAGCAATGGATTACAAATGCTCATATGGCAGATGTATACGTTGTTTTTGCGAAGACAAATAAAGGAATGACAGCGTTTATTGTCGAAAGAACATGTGAAGGTGTATCTATTGGATTAGAAGAAAAGAAAATGGGGATTAAAGGTTCTTCAACAGCGACTCTTATTTTAGAAGATGTTGTCATCCCTGCTGAAAATGTTTTAGGGGAAGTTGGGAAAGGGCATCACGTAGCCCTTAATATTCTTAACTTTGCTAGACTTAAACTTGCTTTTGGAAATATTGGAACAGCAAAACAAGCAATTGGTTTGTCGGTTCAATATGGAAAAGAGCGAAAACAGTTCCAAACGGAATTAGTAGACTTTACGATGATTCAAGAAAAAATTGCAAATATGATCATTGCTACATATGGAGCCGAAAGTGCAGCTTATCGTACGGCAGGTGTAATCGATGAAGCAATTCATGAGAGCGATGAAGATCTTATGAAGAAAATGTCCCAATTTGCAATTGAATGTGCACTGAATAAAGTAAATGCTTCTGAAACACTTGCTTATATCGTAGATGAAGCTGTACAAATTCATGGTGGTTACGGTTATATGCAAGAGTATGAGGTAGAACGATTATATCGTGATGCTAGAATTAGTCGTATTTTTGAAGGAACGAACGAAATTAATAGATTAACAGTTGCCAAAATGTTAATCAAGCAAATCGAACAATTAGAAGATACTGAAGTAGAAAGTGATGTAGCAAATGTAGAAAGAAACCATCGTTACATTTTATTAGCGAAAAAATTGTTGAAACAATCTTTGAAAACGCTCTCTAAAACTCCAGGCCTAAAAATTGACCAAGAACAAGAATATTCACGTGTAATTTCAAATATGTTGACGGACGTGTACGTCATGGAATCAGCGTTTTTACGTACGAGAAAAGCGGTAAGTAAAAATGGTGAGGAAAAAGAACGTACGAAGCAACTCATAACGGATGTTATTTGTGAAGAAGGATACCGTAAAGTAGAAGAAGCAGCGATTTCTGTACTTTCGGCGGCTGTCACAGAAGAACAAGATAGACATGTGATTTTAGCTGAAATCCGTCAATTATTAGTACCTTTATACACGAACGTATTTAGGAAGAAGAGAGAAATTGCGAAAGCTATTATAAATCGCGGGAAATATATTGTGTAAATAGGAGGAAAGCGATATGAAAAAGATTGGTTTTATCGGTTTAGGTAACATGGGTCTTCCGATGTCAAAAAATCTAGCTAAATCAGGTTACACAGTATATGGCGTGGACTTAAATAAAGAGGCAGAAGCGTCCTTTGAAAAAGAAGGCGGAATTATCGGTCTATCAATCTCAAAACTAGCAGAAACATGTGATGTAGTTTTTACAAGTTTACCTTCACCTCGCGCTGTTGAAGCGGTATATTTTGGAGCAGAAGGATTATTTGAAAATGGTCACTCGAATGTAGTTTTCATTGATACAAGTACGGTATCGCCGCAGTTAAACAAACAATTAGAGGAAGCTGCAAAGGAAAAGAAAGTAAACTTTTTAGCAGCACCTGTGAGCGGCGGTGTAATTGGAGCCGAAAATCGTACATTAACGTTTATGGTTGGTGGATCAAAAGAGGTATATGAGAAAACGGAATCTATCATGGGCGTTCTAGGCGCGAACATTTTCCATGTTAGTGAGCAGATTGATAGTGGTACAACTGTTAAGTTAATTAATAACTTATTAATTGGTTTTTATACAGCTGGTGTAAGTGAAGCTTTAACATTAGCGAAAAAGAACAATATGGATTTAGATAAAATGTTTGATATTTTAAATGTAAGTTACGGCCAAAGCAGAATTTATGAACGTAATTTTAAAAGTTTTATAGCACCTGAAAACTACGAGCCAGGATTTACTGTGAACTTATTGAAGAAAGATTTAGGGTTTGCAGTTGACTTAGCTAAGGAAAGCGAACTCCATTTACCGGTAAGCGAAATGTTATTAAATGTATATGACGAAGCGAGTCAAGCTGGATATGGTGAAAACGATATGGCTGCTTTATATAAGAAAGTTAGCGAGCAATTAATTTCTAATCAAAAATAAATTATACAAAGGAGAGAATACAATGATTACAACTGAAATTAAACGAGTGAAAAATCACATTAACGGTGAGTGGGTTGAATCGACAGGTACGGAAGTAGAAGCAGTTCCAAATCCAGCGACTGGAAAAATTATCGCTTACGTTCCACTATCTCCAAAAGAGGATGTTGAAAAAGCTGTTGAAGCGGCAAAAGCAGCATTCGAAACATGGTCTAAAGTACCAGTTCCGAATCGTTCAAGAAATTTATATAAATATTTACAGCTATTACAAGAAAACAAAGATGAGCTTGCAAAAATCATTACGCTAGAAAATGGTAAGACGCTAACGGATGCAACAGGTGAAGTACAGCGTGGTATTGAAGCGGTAGAACTTGCAACATCTACGCCAAATTTAATGATGGGACAAGCGCTTCCGAATATTGCTAGCGGAATTGATGGATCAATTTGGCGCTACCCAATCGGAGTTGTTGCTGGTATTACACCGTTCAACTTCCCAATGATGATTCCATTATGGATGTTCCCACTTGCAATTGCTTGCGGTAATACATTCGTATTAAAAACATCGGAAAGAACGCCACTTTTAGCGGAGCGACTTGTAGAATTATTCTATGAAGCAGGTTTCCCAAAAGGCGTATTAAATTTAGTACAAGGCGGAAAAGATGTTGTAAATAGCATTTTAGAAAATAAAGATATTCAAGCTGTTTCGTTCGTTGGCTCTGAGCCGGTAGCTCGTTACGTATATGAAACAGGTACAAAACACGGAAAACGTGTACAAGCGTTAGCAGGTGCGAAAAACCATGCGATTGTAATGCCAGATTGCAATCTTGAGAAAACAGTACAAGGTGTAATTGGATCTGCATTTGCAAGTAGTGGAGAGCGCTGTATGGCATGCTCAGTAGTAGCAGTAGTGGATGAAATTGCTGATGAATTCATTGATGTATTAGTAGCAGAAACGAAAAAATTAAAAGTAGGCGATGGCTTTAACGAAGATAACTATGTTGGACCATTAATCCGTGAATCTCATAAAGAGCGCGTTTTAGGCTATATTAATAGCGGTGTAGCAGATGGGGCAACTTTATTAGTAGATGGCCGTAAAATTAATGAAGAAGTTGGAGAAGGTTACTTTGTAGGTGCGACAATCTTTGATGGCGTGAATCAAGAAATGAAAATTTGGCAAGATGAAATTTTTGCTCCAGTATTAAGCATTGTACGTGTTAAAGATTTAGAAGAAGGTATTAAACTAACAAATCAATCTAAATTTGCAAACGGTGCGGTTATTTATACGTCAAATGGTAAACATGCACAAACATTCCGTGATAACATCGATGCTGGTATGATCGGTGTAAATGTAAACGTTCCAGCACCAATGGCATTCTTCGCATTTGCAGGAAATAAAGCTTCATTCTTTGGTGATTTAGGTACAAATGGTACAGATGGCGTTCAATTCTATACACGTAAAAAAGTTGTAACTGAGCGCTGGTTTTAATATAGAGTAAACAGCCAAATCAGCTATTAAATGAAAACCACCACCACTATTAATAGTGGTGGTGGTTTTCATCTTGTTAATTATTTTTTTCAAAAGCTAGTTTAATACCAAATCCAATTAGGACGACTCCTGTTAGCCCTTGAATATAACGTTGCGTCTTTGGTTTTTTCATAAAAGCACTAATTTTATCAATTAAAAATATATAAAATGCAAACCAAATGACTGTTAAAACGAGGTAAGTAAGGCCCATTACAAGAAGTTGAATAAATGTATTATGATTTGGATTTAAAAATTGCGGTAAAAAAGTTAAAAAGAAGACTGCAACTTTAGGATTTAATAAATTTGTAAGAAATCCTTGGCGAAAGCAAGAAGTATGTTCGTTTTCATTATTCAAAGATAGATCATTTGTATCTAAGTTTTCTTTGTTTCTTACTGCTAAAAGGGCTTTAATACCGATATATATTAAATAGAGAGCCCCAACGTACTTGAAAATAGAAAATAAAAGAGCTGACTTTACAATAAGTGCAGAAAGACCAATTACAGCAGCTAAAGTATGAATTAATAGTGCAATACATGTACCAAACACTGTTTTCACTCCACCGATTTTACCAGCAACCAATGTGTTTTTCGTAGCCATTGCTGTATCTGGACCAGGTAAAATGATAAGGCAAATAGACATAATGATGAAAAGAAGATAATTTTCTATCATAGCCGCCCCCTCCTTTTTATTTTTAGAATATTTGATTAAAATCAGTGTAGCACAAAAATGGATTTAATAAAATTAAATTTTATTAAAAATTATTAAATAAAAAAGGCTATATAGTAGCTGTAATTACACTACTATATAGCCTCGATTTTATCCCGCTATTTGCGAGTAGTAAGATTTCCACCGCACAAGATTTAGCTGAAGCAAAGAAGTTAGGTGGGGGATGAACAAAACACCCACTCATTACAGTTTCATTTTATGCATTAAGTAAATTAAAGAAACGATTCACATCTTCTTCTGAAACGTCACTTAACTGTTTATATTTATAATTCGGATTTTGATCTTTATCAACGACAACGGAGCGTACTCCTTCGAAGAAATCTTCATGTCTCATGAAGTTTTTAGCAAGTATAAGGTCCGTAGCGAAACATTCTTCAACGGATTTATTTTGTCCATCAATAAACTGTTTTAATGTTACTTTTAGTGAAATAGGTGATTTTGATAACAGTGTTTCTTTCGTTTTTAGAGCAAAGGAGCTTTCATCTTTCTCCAATGAATGGATGATTTCTTCAATTGTATTGTAAGCAAAATGTGAATTAATTACTTCTAATGAAGGAGTCAGCTCGCTTTCTAAGTTTGGAGCAGTTGCGAATGTACGAATAACTTCTTTTAAATTAGTATGTACATCAACTTCTTTATGCCAATTTACACTTTCAAGTTCAGTAAGAAACTCTGGTAATGAATCAGATGTCATAAAGTAATCAGCAGCATTAATAAATAATACGTCAGAAGCTTTTAAAATAGATGCTGTTAAAGCAACGAAGCGTCCTGTATATCCAGGTGCTTTATTTAAGAAATATGCAGCTCCGACGTCTGGGAAGAAGCCGATATTCATCTCTGGCATTGCCCATTTCGTACGTTCAGTTACAATGCGATACTTCGCACCATTTGTAAGACCGACACCACCGCCCATTACAATTCCATCTAAACAAGCAATAATCGGTTTTGTATATTGATAAATATATGTATCAATTTCATACTCTTCTTCAAAAAAACGTTCTGTATGTTGCAATGCCACTTCATTGGAACGCGCTTCATAAAGAGTTTTAATGTCGCCACCTGCACAAAAACCTTTTGTGCCAGCTCCTTTTAACACGATAAGTGCAATACGCTCATCGTGTTCCCACTCTTTAAGTTTTTGTCCGATAGGTTGTAACATGTCATAAGATAAAGAATTAAGTGCTTTTGGACGGTTTAAAGTAATTGTTGCAACGCCGTTTTCACTAACAGAAAATAAAACGTGTTCAGTCATAATGCATCCTCCCTTACATATCTTCTTATTCTTAATTCTTGATATGTACTGAAATGTCCTTTATAAATTTTGTCAAAAGTTGACGGTAAATATTAATTTGGTCACCGCATATTTTGACGAGTTATCTTTGCAGGATTTCAGAGACTGAGGGGGAATATTACAACATTACTGTAAGTGTAATTATTTGAAGTTATAATGATAAAAGCGCTATTATATAGGTGTGAATTGTTCATTATCAATTCTAAAAAGAGTGTTTGAAGAAAAAATGAATCGTACAATTGTAATAAAAAATTTTACACTGAATTAGAAATAGAGAAAGGAGAAATCGGAATGCCAGGACCTTTACTATTGTCGGTTATTATTTTGTCTTCTTTAATGATAGGGATAACGCAGTATTTTCATCATACAGATACGACAGAAGAAGTGAAGGATAAAGTACGTCTCGTATTTCCGATTTTTATAATATCTATTTCATTCTGTATTTTATTAAATAAAGATGGGTACATTGTCGCAGTGTTCTCATTTTTCGTCGCAATCGTTTTAATTACCGTTTTATATTATGTAATGAAAGACTTTATACAAAAATAAAGATGTCACAATAGGCATTTTTATTTTGGAGAAAATATAAAATTTCACATACCGTATTTTATATAAAATACATAAAACATATAACAATAGAAAAGTGTGTACTTTGCTGTGTATGTACTTGTCAATCTTGCATAGCCACTATACTATTAAAATGTAGAGATTATAAAAAGGGGTTGTATCTATCATGAAATTTGAGATGCACACAAAAATTATTTCAAATGAAAAAGAAGTAAGATTACATATTGAAGAAAATATATTTCAATTAATATTGGATGGTTATCACTTATTTACAATTCAAGAAATATTGCCTTTATATAAATCAAATGAAGAAAGAATTGGAAGTGCAACGATATTGAAGCTAGAGTGGGAGAACGGAAAAACTACAATAAACTATCAACTCGTTTCACTAAAATCAGTAAATTAAAAGGAGTAGAAAAATATGAAGTTATTTCATACAGCGGATTGGCATTTAGGTAAGCTTGTTCATGGCGTGTATATGACTGAAGACCAAAAGATTGTATTGGATCAGTTTGTACAGGCTGTTGAAGAAGAAAAACCAGATGCTGTAATTATTGCAGGGGATTTATATGACCGAGCAATTCCACCTACAGAAGCAGTAGACTTATTAAATGATGTGCTGCAAAAAATAGTTATTGATTTACAAACACCAGTTATTGCAGTAGCTGGTAATCATGATAGTCCGGATCGTATCCATTTTGGGAGTAGTTTAATGAAAAAACAGGGATTACATATTGCAGGCCAATTTCAATTCCCGTATGAACCTGTTGTACTAAATGATGAATATGGAGAGGTTCACTTCCATCTAATACCGTATGCAGACCCAAGCATAGTTAGAAACGTGTTGAAAAATGAAGATGTACGTTCTCATGATGATGCGATGCGCATTTTTATGAATGAGCTCTCTGAAACAATGGATAAAGAAGCTAGACATGTATTTGTTGGACATGCATTTGTAACTTCTTCAGGAGAAGCGGAGGAGAATACAAGTGATGCAGAACGACCACTTTCAATTGGTGGTGCTGAATATGTAAATAGTCATTATTTTGATAAGTTTCATTACACAGCGCTTGGACATTTACATCAAGCGCATTTCGTACGTAATGAGACCATTAGATATTCAGGTTCACCACTTGCCTATTCAATTTCTGAAGAGAAACATAAAAAAGGTTATTACATTGTAGAACTGAATGAAACTGGTGAAGTAGCAATTGAAAAAAGGTTACTTTCACCACGTCGTAAAATGCGAACAGTAGAAGCGAAAATAGATGAATTATTACAGCACCCAGTAAGTGAAGATTACGTATTTGTAAAATTATTAGATGAAAACCCTGTCTTACAGCCAATGGAGAAAATACGATCTGTATATCCAAATGCAATGCACGTTGAAAGAGCGATGCAAAGGCGAGAACTCACAGATACAAATGAAGTAACGGTTTCAAGACATAAAACGGATGATTTATCTCTTTTAAAGGCTTTCTATAAAGAAATGAAAGGGTTAGATTTATCAGAAGAGAAAGAACGCCTATTTATAGATGTATTACAAACAGTGCAAGAACGGGAAGGTGAACGAGGATGAGACCGATTCAGCTTATTATGACAGCATTCGGGCCATATAAACAGAAAGAAGTAATCGATTTTGAAGATCTTGGAGAACATCGTATTTTCGCTATTTCTGGGAATACGGGAGCTGGAAAAACAACGATTTTTGATGCGATTTGTTATGTGTTATATGGTGAGGCTAGTGGAGAAGAACGTAGTGATACGAGCATGCTTCGAAGTCAATTTGCTGATGATGATGTTTATACAAGTGTAGAACTAACCTTTCAATTAAAAGGGAAACGCTATGAAATAAAAAGACAACTTGGACATAAAAAACAAGGGAATAAGACCATTACAGGACATGCAGTAGAATTATATGAAGTTATTGATGGAGAAAACGTTCCAGCCGTCGATCGTTTTCATGTAACAGACGTAAACAAAAAAGTGGAAGATTTAATTGGGTTAAGTAAACATCAATTTAGTCAAATTGTTATGTTACCACAAGGTGAATTCCGAAAACTATTAACATCTGAGACGGAAAACAAAGAAGAGATTTTACGTCGTATTTTTAAAACGGATCGTTATAAATTAATGCGTGAGTTACTTGATCAAAAGAGAAAACAATGGAAAGATGTTTTACAAGAAAAACAAAAAGAGAGAGAGCTCTATTTCCGTAATGTTTTTAAATTACCAATCCGTGATGGAGCATTATTAGAGACATTAGCGGCACAAGAACATGTAAATACGCATCAAGTAGTAGAAGCGTTAGAACAAGAAACAACAGTGTATAAGGCAGAGGTTGAGCAATTACAAGTAGAACAAGATGTTCAAACGAAGCAATTAAAGGATGCAGAAACACGTTTTCATGCAGCAAAATCTGTAAATGAGAAATTTATAGATTTACAACAAAAGAATGAGAAATATAACACTTTACAAGAGAACCGTGCAGCAATTGAAAGGAAAGAAAAATCCTTTAAACGTGCGGAACAAGCAAAGCGCTTATTACCATTTGAACAATGGTATGAAGAAGCGATGGAAAATGAGCAGAAAGTTGAAAGTTTGTTAAAACAGATAATTGTCAAACAAGAACAGATAATGAACAGCTTTGAACTTGCTAAGGAGAAGTATGAAGTAGTAAAGAATAAAGAAGCTGAACGAGAAGAGGCTAAAAAACTTGTTCAAAGATTAGAAGAGTTACAAGCAATCATTGAATCATTAGCTGAGAGAAAGCTGAATTTACAAAATGCCGAAATTCAAATAGGGAAATTAAAAGAAAGTATGCAAAAGTTAGATCAACAACTAGAAGAGCATACAAACCAAAAACAGAGAATGTCTGATGAATTGCAGCAATTAGAACAAGCACTTGAGCAATATGTAGCTAAAGTAGAAGAACTAACGAATATGCGAGAAGATGCAAAAGTTTTAAAGCAAGCATATGATGTTTGGCAAGAAAAACAAAAATTCGAGCAAGAAAAAGAAGCGGCAACTAATAAAATGCAAGTGGCAGTTCGTGCATATGAAAACATGGAGCGCCGCTGGTTAAGTGAACAAGCTGGTATATTAGCTCTTCATTTACATGACGGTGAATCTTGTCCGGTATGTGGTAGTACGAATCATCCGCAAAAAGCTACAGAGCAAAGTAATGCGATCGATGAAAAAGAGTTAAACAATTTAAGAGATAAGAAGAACATTGCTGAAAAATTACATGTGCAAGTAGAGGAGAAATGGAATTTCTATCGACTACAATATGAACAAGTGATAGAAGAAGTTGTGAAGCGCGGCTACAATTCGGAAAAATTAGCTGAAACATATAGTGCACTTGTTCAAAAAGGAAAACAATTAGCTGCAGACGTGAATACGTTAAAAGCAAGTGAAGAAACACGTAAGCAGATTGCTGCGAACATGAAAAGCGTAGAAGAAAAAATAGAAGAACTTCAGAAACAAAAACGAGAAGTGGAAACAATGCAGCACCGTACAGAAATGGAGTGTATGCAACTTCGTACGTCATATGAACATGATAAACGAAATATTCCAGAAAACTTACAAACAGTACAAGCTTGGAAAGCACAGTTTGACCAAGCTATGCAGGAACTTAGGTTAATGGAGGACGAATGGAAGAAAGTGCAGGAAGCGTATCAGCATTGGCAAAATGAAAATATACGTATTCAAGCTGAACAAAAAGGTGCTTCTAATCAATTTGAAAATGCAAAATTAAAGAAAGAAGAGACTTTCGCACGCTTTATGAAAGAGCTAGAAGAAAGTGGGTTTACAGATCAATTCACGTATAAAGAAGCCAAATTAAGCGATGCCGAGATGGAGATGTTACAGAAAGAAATTCAAGGTTATTATTCATCTCTTGAAGTGCTTGCAAAACAAATTGAAGAGCTAAACTCAGAATTAAAAGATAAAGAGTATATGGATATTACATCTTTAGGTGAACACATAAAAGAACTAAAAATTAATCTCGATATAATTAAAGAAAAACGTCAACGTGCGCAAAATGCGGTAACATATATTTCTGATTTACATGAAAACATTAGAAGTATTGACGAACAAATTCACGAGGAAGAAAAAGCCTTCCAAGAACTTGTTGACTTATATGAAGTAATGAAAGGTGATAACGAGAGCCGTATATCATTTGAACGTTACATTTTAATTGAGTATTTAGAACAAATCGTTCAAATCGCAAACGAACGACTACGTAAATTATCAAATGGACAATTTTATTTAAAACGAAGTGAACGAGTTGAAAAAAGAAACCGTCAAAGTGGATTAGGCTTAGATGTATATGATGCATACACTGGCCAAACACGCGATGTAAAAACACTTTCCGGCGGAGAGAAATTTAACGCATCACTTTGCCTAGCGCTAGGGATGGCAGATGTCATTCAAGCATATGAAGGTGGTATTTCCATCGAAACGATGTTCATCGATGAAGGGTTCGGTTCATTAGATGAAGAATCATTAACGAAAGCAGTAGATGCTTTAATTGACTTACAAAAATCAGGCCGATTTATCGGTGTCATTTCACACGTACAAGAATTGAAAAACGCAATGCCAGCTGTATTAGAAGTAACGAAGCAGAAGGATGGGTGTAGTCAGACTAGGTTTGTGGTGAAGTAAGCTTAGAAAATGGAGTAGGGAATCTACCGATACTTTTAGTGTCATATGTATGAATAATAAAACGTCGTCTCTTCATATTGGAGGCGACGTTTTATTTTATAAAATATCTATGAATTATCTGTAGAAGGCGGCGTATTCTCCAAACGATTATAAGCTTTAAAAGCTGAAATTGCTGAAATAACCCCGCCTACTAAAAATAAAGTCGATCCTCCAACTAAGATGATACGACTGACATATGTTTCCCGTGCTTCTTCGACTTCTTCTTGTAACGCTGTAGGCATATGAATCCTCCCTTTATAAAAGTTGTTTTATAAATAGTATATACAAACGCCTAAAATGTGTTAAAATAACTGATGATTTTATGCAGTGGGTAATTAGATGAGTAGGATGCGAGTGGCTAAGTAAATCTTCATCACAAATTTATGTGAACTTCACATAGAGCACATATTAACATTGTATTATGTATATGTACCAAATAAATAAATAAATAAAGTGAATGTAAGTTCTGTTTTCAAAAATTTAAAATCCTTTTATTTCTATATGAAAGTTTTAATCAAGGGTTTTAAAAAATTTGGAAATAGATCTTATGAATATGGAATTCATATAAAAGGGGAATGTCTTATGACAACATATACGAGTGAAATGAGAAAAACTTTAGTTTCAGAAGAAGATGTAGATATTTTAAAAATTATGGCGCATCCAATCAGACTGCAAATTGTAAATGAATTAAGTACGAGAAAAACTTGTAATGTAACACAATTAACAGAGTTACTGAATATTCCGCAATCTACTGTTTCACAACATTTATCAAAAATGAAGGGTAAAGTGTTACGAGCAGAGAGAAGAGGTTTAGAAATTTATTATCATATTAACAATTTAAAAGCGAGTAAGATTGTTAATGTTTTAGGGTATATAAACTAGTGAAATATTTTTATATAAAATAGCCCCTGCTGTTGAGCAGGGGCTATTTTGTGTTGTTTTATGTATTTGTATTTAAAACTTTATAGTTTTTATGATTTACAATTGTTCGATCAAATTCAAAAGTACCACCGCTTACATTTGTAATTTCAACTAAGACCGATTCAGTATAAAGTTTTAATACAGATCCTGTAATCTTTAAATTATTTCGTTGAAAAAGTATAGTATCCCCTACGTTTGCTTTCATAGTACCTCCTCATTAAAGACAGAAATATTTTTTTATTATATATATTAAACCACGGATAGATATATTAGTGAATATTTAGTTTTATTTATTGGAAAAAAATTTGTGATTTTATAAAAAATAAGGTGAATCGAAGTATAAAAAATTTTTCTATTGTATTTAATCAGTAGTTTTTTGTATTTCATCCTTCGTTTTTTGTAACTGATTCCATGTTTTTGACGCTCTATCTTGTAAGTGCTTACATAAGCGAAAACATCTTATACAATGAAGGTGTCAAATCAAAAGAGGTGACCAAAATGAACATAAAAAAAGTAAATTTAGCGAATAGCATTGAAATAGAAAGAGGAGGCGGAAAGGTATGAAAAAATCAACTGTTAATCCATGGCTTGTTGTCCTTGGCACAGTTATAGTACAAATGGGGCTTGGGACGATATATACATGGAGTTTATTCAATCAGCCTTTAGTTAGTAAATACGGTTGGAGTCTTAACGCTGTTGCGATAACTTTCTCAATTACTAGTCTTTCTTTAGCATTTTCAACTTTATTTGCGAGTAAATTGCAAGAAAAATGGGGACTTCGTAAACTTATTATGATAGCTGGATTAGCATTAGGACTAGGGTTAATACTTAGCTCACAAGCGTCCTCATTAATTTTACTTTATGTACTAGCAGGAGTTGTTGTAGGTTATGCAGATGGTACAGCATATATCACTTCACTATCAAATTTAATAAAGTGGTTTCCAGAGCGTAAAGGTTTAATTGCTGGTATTTCTGTCTCTGCATATGGTTCAGGTAGCTTAATCTTTAAATACGTTAACGCAAAGTTGATTGAATCAGTTGGTGTATCGCAAGCATTTATATACTGGGGTTTAATTGTTACAACTATGATTGTAATTGGTGCTTGTTTAATCCATCAAGCTGCAGATCAAGGAGCAGTTCATGAAACAAAAACTAAGGAATACACAACGAAAGAAATGTTAGGCACAAAACAAGTATACTTATTATTTATCATGTTATTTACATCATGTATGAGTGGCTTATACTTAATTGGTATGGTAAAAGACATTGGTGTTCAACTTGTAGGGCTTAGCGCAGCAACAGCAGCTAATGCGGTGGCTATGGTTGCAATCTTCAATACATTAGGTCGTATCATTTTAGGACCGTTATCGGATAAAATTGGGCGTTTAAAAATCGTTACTGTTACTTTTGTTGTTATGGCGAGTTCAGTCTTAGTTCTAAGTTTTGTAGATTTAAATTATGGTATTTACTTCGTATGTGTAGCAAGTGTAGCGTTTTGCTTTGGTGGAAATATCACTATTTTCCCAGCTATTGTTGGTGATTTCTTCGGTATGAAAAACCATAGTAAGAACTATGGAATTGTGTATCAAGGATTTGGATTTGGGGCGCTTGCAGGTTCCTTTATCGGTGCACTTCTAGGTGGATTCAAACCAACGTTCATGGTGATCGGTGTATTATGTGTCGTGTCATTCATTATCGCAATTTTAATTCAAGCACCTAAACAGAAAAAAGAACAAGAAGAAGAGTATCGCAGCGTAGCATAAGTATACAAATCTTCTATAACACTATGATTACGAAAAAGCATCCTATTCTATTAATTAGGATGCTTTTTTTATGAGTTATTTTAACAAGGTTAAATTACTTTTGTGATTTTTATAGATGTAAAAGTGAGTGGAATACCCATTTGGAATATAATAAATTGACACATCATATTCGAAATATATATTAAATCTTAAATGATAAAGAAGACATTCATTAGTATTTGTAAGATATATTTTCAGAAAAATATTGAGAAAATATATACTTGAGTTTTTCATAAAGCATTGTAAATGAACGTATCTCTAGTTTATCTTCTTCAATTTTAAAAAGAGGAGTTTGAATTTTATTTATAATATAAGTACATTTAATGCGTTTAGGTATGATTTTATTAAGAAGCATTAAAATACTTTATCTGAAAAATAAAAAAAGATTGACAAGTTTATTGAGAAACATTATCATTTCGGTGTAAGAAAGTAAATGAAAAACATTATCAATAAAATGGATTTTAAAGTAATGCGCACTTGACCAATTAGTTTAGTAAGTGTATTATTTTTTACAACATGACTGATAATGAAAATCAATATCATTTATGTTACTTAATGAAATTAATGTTTATGTGAAAGGATAGAGAAAATGAACTTAGGGGAATTTGATGGGCAAACAGTTTTAGTAACAGGTGCAGCACAAGGCATAGGCAGTGTTGTTGCCAAAATGTTTTTAGAAAGAGGAGCCACAGTTATTGCGGTTGATCAAAATGAAGAGGGGTTAAATGTACTCTTAAATCAAAATGAATTAAATAAAACACGTATGAAAACGTTTCGTTTAGATGTGAGTAATAGCGCTGCTGTTGAAGACATGGTAAATCATATTGCAAATGAAATAGCGCCAATAGATATTTTAATAAATGTTGCAGGGGTTTTACGTATGGGACCAATTCATTCGTTAAGTGATGAAGATTGGAATAAAACATTCTCTGTAAATACTACAGGGGTTTTCAATATGTCCCGAGCGGTAAGTAAAAATATGATGTTAAGAAAATCAGGGGCAATTGTTACAGTCGGTTCAAATGCGGCAAATACGCCGAGAATGGAGATGGCAGCGTATGCTGCGTCAAAGGCTGCAACGACGATGTTTATGAAATGTTTAGGACTAGAGCTTGCGGCATACAATATACGCTGCAACTTAGTTTCTCCAGGTTCTACTGAAACTGAGATGCAAAGATTACTATGGGCTGATGAGAATGGAGCTAAAAATATAATTACTGGTTCTCAAAATACATATAGACTCGGAATTCCATTACAAAAAATTGCACAACCTTCAGAAGTTGCTGAAGCAGTGTTATTTTTAGCCTCAGATAGAGCAAGTCATATTACAATGCACAATTTATGTGTCGATGGCGGTGCTACGTTAGGAGTTTAATAAAAATTCAGGAGGTTATTATATTATGAATGAACATATAGCTGTAAAAGAATTGTCAGAAAAACTTTTAGAAGATTATAAGACTGAATCTTCATTCTTTTTCGCTTCACCAACTCGAACTATATTAGCAGAAGGAGAGTTTACTACAGTAAAGCATCGTGAAATTGAAAATTTCCCAGAGCTTGTGCAAGCGACATTAAGTAATGCGAAACAAGCTGGAAATCCAAATCCTATCGTTGTGGGTGCTTTGCCATTCGATCGTAGAAAAGAAGTCCAACTTATCGTACCAGAATATAGTAGGATTTCTGAGCGTTTACAATTGGATACAACAAATCAGCTTGAAACAAATGAGAACGTAACATTTGAAATGACGCCAGTACCAGACCCTGAAGTTTATATGAATGGTGTGAAGCAAGGAATTAAAAAAATACAGGACGGTGATTTAAAGAAAATCGTTCTATCTAGATCGTTAGATGTTAAATCTTCGGAAAAGATTGATAAGCAAAAACTTCTGCGAGAATTAGCAGAACATAATAAGCATGGTTATACATTTGCTGTGAATTTACCGAAAGATGAAAAAGAGAACAGTAAGACGCTAATTGGAGCAAGTCCTGAATTACTTGTTTCACGTAATGGTATGCAAGTTATTTCTAATCCGTTAGCTGGTTCAAGGCCACGTAGTGAGGACCCAGTAGAAGATAAAAGAAGAGCAGAGGAATTACTTTCTTCTCCAAAAGATTTACATGAACATGCGGTAGTAGTTGAAGCGGTTGCTGCTGCACTTCGTCCGTATTGTCATACATTACATGTTCCAGAAAAGCCATCAGTTATTCATAGTGAAGCGATGTGGCATTTGTCTACAGAAGTGAAAGGTGAACTGAAGAATCCAAATACTTCTTCTTTACAATTAGCAATAGCCCTTCATCCTACGCCAGCAGTTTGCGGAACTCCGATGGAAAAAGCAAGAGAGGCTATACAGCATATTGAGCCATTTGACCGCGAGTTCTTTACAGGAATGCTAGGATGGAGCGATTTAAATGGAGATGGAGAATGGATTGTTACAATTCGTTGTGCTGAAGTACAAGAAAATACACTGCGTTTATATGCAGGAGCTGGAGTTGTTGCTGAGTCAAAACCAGAAGATGAGTTAGCAGAAACATCAGCTAAGTTCCAAACAATGCTAAAAGCTTTAGGGTTAAGAGATAGTTCACTTAATGAAAAATAGGGGGAAGAAAGAATGCTAGTAGGTTATACGGAATGGCCAAAAGAATTTGCCGATCATTATCGAGAAGAAGGATGTTGGCTTGGTGAAACATTTGGAGGAGTGTTAAGAGAGCGGGCTGAGAAATATGGAGATCGAATCGCGGTTGTAAGTGGTAAGAAGCATATAACATATAGTGAACTTGATAAAAATGCAGATCGTTTAGCAGCAGGTTTACTGAATTTAGGAATAAAGAAAGAGGACAGAGTTGTAATCCAGTTACCTAACATTATCGAGTTTTTCGAAATATGTTTTGCACTATTTCGAATTGGAGCGCTTCCTGTCTTTGCACTACCTTCACATCGAAGCAGTGAAATTAGTTATTTTTGTGAGTTTGGCGAGGCGAGCGCTTACGTTATTTCAGATAAGGCTCTCGGTTTTGATTATCGAAAACTAGCAAGAGAAGTGAAAGAGAAAGTGCCAACTTTACAACGTGTAATTGTAGTGGGGGAAGAAGAAGAGTTTGTGAACATAAATGATCTGTATATGGATCCCGTCTCATTACCAGAAGTTCAGCCAAGTGATGTTGCATTTCTCCAATTATCAGGAGGGACAACAGGTCTTTCTAAATTAATTCCTAGAACACATGATGACTATATTTATAGTTTACGTGTAAGCGCTGAAATTTGTAATTTGAATGCAGAAAGCGTCTATATGGCAGTTCTTCCAGTAGCACACAATTACCCAATGAGTTCTCCAGGGACATTTGGAACTTTCTATGCGGGTGGAAAAGTGGTATTGGCAACTGGTGGTAGTCCAGATGAGGCATTTGCTCTTATTGAAAAAGAAAAAGTTACAATTACAGCGCTCGTTCCGCCATTAGCAATGATTTGGCTTGATGCTGCATCTTCTCGTAATACCAATTTATCGAGCCTAGAGGTTATTCAAGTAGGTGGTGCTAAGTTTAGCGCTGAGGTTGCAAGACGTATACGCCCTACATTTGGATGTACGTTACAGCAAGTATTCGGTATGGCGGAAGGATTAGTGAACTATACAAGATTAGACGATCCGGAAGAAATTATTATTCATACACAAGGTAGACCAATGTCTGCACTCGATGAAGTACGAGTTGTTGATGAAAATGACAACGATGTACAACCTGGCGAAGTAGGTAGTTTATTAACAAGAGGTCCATATACAATTCGTGGTTACTATAAAGCTGAAGAGCATAATGCACGATCATTTACAAAGGATGGATTTTATCGCACAGGTGATCTTGTAAAAGTAAATGAACAAGGATACATCATTGTAGAAGGAAGAGATAAAGATCAAATTAACCGTGGTGGTGAGAAAGTTGCTGCGGAAGAAGTTGAAAATCATTTATTAGCACACGATGCGGTCCATGACGTAGCAATTGTATCTATGCCTGACGATTATTTAGGTGAACGCACCTGTGCTTTTGTTATAGCTCGCGGACAAGTTCCGGCAGTAAGTGAATTAAAAATGTTTTTAAGAGAACGTGGTATAGCGGCTTATAAAATTCCAGATCGAATTGAATTTATTGAATCATTCCCGCAAACAGGAGTCGGAAAAGTCAGCAAAAAAGAACTACGTAAAGTCATTGCTGAAAAACTTATTACAGTAAAACAATAATAAAAACCGGAAGGAAGTGATTAGATGGCTATCCCATCTATTTCAGTATATAAAATGCCAATTGAATCAGAACTACCAAAAAATAAAGTGAATTGGACACCAGACCCGAAACGTGCAGTACTTTTAATTCATGACATGCAAGAATATTTTCTTGATGCATATAGCGATAAAGAATCACCAAAAGTAGAACTTACTTCAAATATTAAAATGATAAGAGAAAAATGTAAGGAACTTGGTATACCAGTTGTTTATACAGCACAACCTGGTGGACAAACGTTAGAACAAAGAGGTTTATTACAAGACTTTTGGGGTGACGGTATTCCTGCTGGACCAGATAAAAAGAAAATTGTTGATGAACTTACTCCTGATGAAGATGATATATTCCTAACAAAATGGAGATATAGTGCATTTAAAAAGACAAATCTATTAGAAATTTTAAATGAACAAGGAAGAGATCAACTTATTATTTGCGGTATTTATGCGCATATTGGATGCCTTTTAACAGCTTGTGAAGCATTTATGGATGGTATAGAGCCGTTCTTTGTAGCAGATGCAGTTGCTGATTTTTCACTAGAGCATCATAAACAAGCATTGGAGTATGCATCTAATAGATGTGCAGTAACGACATCAACAAACCTACTGTTAAAAGATTTACAAAGTGTAAAAGGTGATGAGAGTGAAGGAATCATTATACAGGAAGTGCATGAACTAGTTGCACAACTACTTCGTGAGCCAGTAGAGAGTATTGATATTGATGAGGACTTATTAAATAGAGGGCTTGATTCGGTCAGAATTATGAGTTTAGTAGAGAAGTGGCGTCGTGAAGGGAAAGAAATCACTTTTGCAGATTTAGCAGAACGTCCAACTGTTGCAGGTTGGTACAGTTTACTATCTTCACAAACAGCACAGGTGCTGTAACAAATAGACTACATAATAAAGGGGTAGTAAAGAATGCCTAACAGTCAAAAGATTCGTCATTCGTTATCATCTGCGCAGTCTGGTATGTGGTTTGCGCAACAATTAGATCCGCTTAATCCGATATATAATACTGGGGAATATGTAGAAATAAACGGAAATATTTATCAAGACATTTTTGAATTAGCTGTACGTAAAGTTGTAAGGGAAGCAGAGGCACTTCACGTCCGCTTCGAAGAGGATGAAATTGGCCCATGGCAAGTTGTTGAAGAATTACAGTTTCATATGCATTTTATTGACGTTCGTAAAGAAGAAAACCCAGAAGAAGCTGCTAAAGTATGGATGAAAAATGATTTATCTATACCAGTCAATTTGAAAAAAGATACATTATTTACTGAAGCACTTATTCAAGTTGAAAATAATCGTTTCTTTTGGTATCAGCGCATCCATCACATTGTGATGGATGGCTATGGATTTTCACTTCTTAGCCAAAAGGTAGCGAATGAGTATACATCACTTATAGAAGAAACAAACAAGAGTGAAAAGCCATTTGGTTCTCTTGCAAAAGTCGTGCAAGAAGATATCGAGTATCGTGAGTCTAAACAATTTCAGGAAAATCGTACTTTTTGGTTAGAAAAGTTTGCAGATGCCCCAGAAGTTGTAAGTTTGGCAGAACGAGCACCGAGAACATCAAATGGATTTTCACGAGAAACAGCTTATTTATCTAGTTCTAGCACGAAAACTTTACTAGAAGATATCAATATTTCGTTAACAAGTTGGCCGGAATTCATTGTGGCTGTAACAAGTATTTATATGCATAAATTAACAGGTGAAAATGATATTGTTTTAGGTTTACCGATGATGGGACGTCTAGGTTCTGTATCTATTCATACACCAAGTATGGTAATGAATTTAGTTCCACTTCGTATTACAGTAACTCCAAATATAACTCTTGCGGAATTATTGCAGCAAGTTTCTAAAGAAATCCGAGATGTACGTCGCCATTATAAATACCGTCATGAGGAATTAAGAAGAGACTTAAAGTTACTAGGTGAAAATCAAAGGTTGTTTGGACCGTTAGTGAATGTTATGCCTTTTGATTACGGGCTTAATTTTGCTGGAAATCGTGGTATTACGCATAACTTATCAGCAGGACCTGTAGATGATTTATCGATAAATGTATATAAACGTTTTGATCAAAATGAGCTAATGATTCATTTTGATGCGAATCCCGAAGTATATAATGGGGCAGAGCTAGCATTGCATAAAGAAAGATTTATGAATCTATTTGAATTAGTAATAAATAATTATGAGAAAAACGAGCCGATTGGAAAAATAAACATTACTCTGCCTGAAGAAAATCATAAAGTTTTATTGGAATGGAATGAAACGAAGGAAGACGATGAGTTAATCAGTTTACCTATATCATTTGAAAAACAAGTGCAAAAAAATCCAAATAAACTAGCGATTACTTGTGACGGTGTAATCCTTACGTATAAAGAGCTAAATGAACGAGCGAATGAACTAGCACATTATTTAGTAGAAGAAGGAATACGACCAAATCAGTTTGTAGCTTTAGTATTCCCTAGATCAATAGAAATGGTAGTTAGTATGCTAGCAGTCTTAAAGGCTGGTGCAGCGTATTTACCAATAGATCCAGAATACCCAGCAGAAAGAGTTAATTATATAGTAAATGATGCAAAACCAGTTTGTATCATAACACATTCATCTGTTTCATCTAAGTTAGTTATAGAAAAGGATATGAAAAAAATTGTATTAGATGACGAAGAAACGAAACTAGCGTTACATACATATTCTCGTATGAATATAGCATGTAAGAATGATGTATCACTTTTAAACCCAGCCTATACAATATATACTTCAGGCTCAACAGGAAACCCAAAAGGTGTAATTGTTCCTATGAGAGGTTTAAGTAACTTTTTAATGGCTATGCAGCAAAAGTTTTCATTAAATGAAAATGATCATTTATTAGCAGTTACAACGTTTGCGTTTGATATTTCTGCTCTAGAAATTTATTTACCTCTTATTAGTGGTGCAAGTTTAACAATTGCGCAAAAAGAAGACATACAAGAGCCATCAGCATTAACGACACTTTTACAAGAAGAAAGAGTGACAATTATGCAGGCTACACCGACGCTTTGGCAGGCGTTAGTAACTGATTATCCAGAGAAGCTACAAGGGCTAAATATACTTGTTGGTGGTGAAGCTCTCCCAGCGCATTTAGCAAATAAATTAAAAGAATTAGGTTGTTCAATAACTAATTTATATGGACCAACTGAAACGACGATTTGGTCTACTTTCATGAACATTGATGAAGGTGAAAAGGGTATACCACCTATTGGAAAGCCAATTTGCAATACAGAAGTGTATGTATTGGATGCAGGGCTACAACCAGTTCCACCTGGAATTATTGGTGAATTATATATTGCAGGGGAAGGACTTGCAAGCGGATATTTAGGAAAACCTGAGTTAACAGCTGAACGGTTTGTTGCAAATCCTTATGGAGAATCAGGGAAGCGCATGTACCGTACAGGAGATCTTGTGAAATGGCGTAGTGATGGTGCGTTAGAGTACATTAGTCGCGCAGATCATCAAATTAAAATTCGTGGATTCCGAATTGAATTAGCTGAAATTGAAACGGTATTACAACGACATGAAAATATTCAACAAGCGGTAGTAATGGTACGAGAAGATCGTCCAAATGATAAACGCATCATTGCGTATATCGTTGCAGAAGAAAAGGAACCGATTAATCTTTCAGAAATTCGTTCTTATGTTTCAGAAAGTTTAGCGAATTATATGATACCATCGGCATTTGTTGTGCTAGAAGAATTACCATTAACGCCAAATGGTAAGGTTGACAGAAAGAAATTACCTGCTCCTGATTTTAATGGAATGAACAATGAGAGAGTTGCTAGAAATCCGAAAGAAGAAATATTATGTGATTTATTTGCAGAAGTACTAGGTGTTTCTCGAATTAGCATTGATGATAATTTCTTTGAAATGGGTGGACATTCACTTCTCGCATCTCGTTTAATGGCAAGAATTCGTGAAACGTTAAGTGTGGAATTAGGAATCGGGAAACTATTTGAATCACCAACTGTTGCCGAACTGGCGAAACAATTAAACCATGCAAAAAGTGCAAGACCAGCTATTCAGAAAGCAAGTAGGCCAAATGAAATTCCACTTTCATTTGCACAGCGCAGGTTATGGTTCTTAAATTGTTTAGAAGGTCCAAGTCCTACTTATAATATTCCGCTAGTCATTCGTATGAATGGAATATTGAATCGGGAAGCATTACAAGGTGCTTTTTATGATGTAGTTGAGAAACATGAAACACTTAGAACAATTTTCCCTAACGTATTAGGTAGTTCCTATCAGAAAATTTTAGATATGGAAAACTTAAATCTAGAAATGGTAATAACTAATACATGTAAAGATGAATTAGAAAGTGTACTTTCAAAGGCGGTAAGATATAGTTTTAACCTCGATATTGAGCCGGCAGTTCGTTTGCAACTTTTTACAGTGAGTGAAACCGAACATGTATTATTAATTCTATTGCATCATATTGTAGGTGATGGCTGGTCATTACAGCCGTTAACGAGAGATTTTACAGCGGCGTATAAAGCACGATGTCAAGGTGACAGAGTTCAGCTGGAGACACTACCAGTTCAATACGCAGATTATGCACTTTGGCAACAGCAATTGCTAGGTGATGAAACGACACCAGAGAGTCTTATTTCAACACAATTAGATTTTTGGAAAGAAGAACTTAAAGGTTTACCAGACCAAATGGAGTTACCTACAGATTTCCAGCGTCCAATTGAGACGAGTTACCGCGGGGAAACAATTCATTTTCATATAGATGAAGGTATGCATAGTAGGTTAGTAGAGCTTGCACGTAAAAATGGAGTTAGTTTGTTTATGGTATTGCAAGCAGGGCTTAGTGCACTATTTACAAGATTAGGTGCAGGCACTGATATACCAATTGGAAGTCCGATTGCTGGAAGAAATGATGATGTACTTTCAGATATTGTTGGTTTATTTGTAAATACATTAGTGTTACGTACAAATACGTCAGGAGATCCAAGTTTTAAAGAATTATTAAATAGAGTGAAGCAGGTAAATCTTGCAGCTTATGAAAATCAAGATGTTCCATTTGAAAGGCTTGTTGAAGTGTTAAATCCAGTACGTACTCGAAACAGCCACCCGTTGTTTCAAGTTATGTTAGCTTTTCAAAATACACCAGAAGCAACGTTTCATGTACCAGGTTTAGAAGCGAGCCTTGAAATTCAAAGCGTTGGTTCTGCAAAATTTGATTTAACATTTGAAATTAGTGAGAGTAACGAGGTTGATGGTACTCCGAACGGTTTACATGGATTACTAGAGTTTAGTACCGATTTATATAAACGTGAAACGGTTCAAAAACTAATAGAACGATTCATTTTGTTATTAGATGATGCAGCTACAAATCCGGATCAATCAATTGGCAGATTAGAAATATTAACTGTAGCAGAGAAAAATACAGTGTTAGAAAAGTGGAATGGTGGTTTTCAAATTGCACCAGAAATGACATTGCTACAATTGTTTGAAAAGCAGGCTCATATAAATGCAAATTCTATAGCTGTTGTCTTTGAAAATAAGAAATTAACTTATGAAGAGTTAAATAGAAAAGCAAATAAAATTGCTCGATTCCTAATAGCAAAAGGGATTGGTCCTGATCAACTCGTTGCTTTAGCGATGCCAAGATCATTAAACATGGTTGTAAGCTTATTAGCTGTTCTTAAAGCTGGTGCTGGATACCTTCCGTTAGATCCAGATTACCCAGCAGACCGCATTTCATTTATGCTACACGATGCGAAACCATCATGTGTTTTAACGAATTCAGAAGTGGAAATTGAATGTGATGAGACACTAAAAGTTTTAGTTGATGATGTGAAAGTAATAGCAGAAGTTGAGAAATATAGTGATGACAATATTGATGAAGTGGAACGAATTAAGCCATTATCTCCATCACATATTGCTTACGTTATTTATACGTCAGGCTCAACGGGTAGACCGAAAGGCGTTATGATACCTCATCAAAATGTAGTAAGACTTTTAGGAGCAACTGATCATTGGTTCCAGTTTGACGGAAACGATGTTTGGACGATGTTCCATTCATACGCTTTTGATTTCTCGGTTTGGGAAATTTGGGGACCTTTATTATACGGAGGGCGTTTAGTTGTAGTTCCACATACTGTAAGTCGCTCACCAAAAGAATTTTTACAGCTTCTTGTTAAAGAAAAGGTTACGGTTTTAAACCAAACTCCATCAGCGTTCTATCAATTGATGCAAGCAGATCGTGAAAATGAAGAGATTGGCCAAAAATTATCTTTACGATATGTTGTTTTTGGAGGAGAAGCACTTGAGCTAAGTCGCTTAGAAGATTGGTATAGTCGACATCCTCATAACGCACCAAAGCTTATTAATATGTACGGTATTACGGAGACGACAGTACATGTTAGTTATATTGAATTAGATGAAACTATCGTCTCTTTACGAGCAAATAGTTTAATTGGGTGCAGTATACCTGACCTTAAAGTGTATGTGTTAGACAACTATTTACAACCAGTGCCACCTGGAGTAGTTGGAGAAATGTATGTTGCAGGTGCAGGGCTTGCGCGTGGATATTTAGGAAGAGCAGGATTAACGGCTGAACGCTTTATCGCAGATCCATTTGGAAAGCCAGGTACAAGAATGTATCGTACAGGAGACTTAGCTCGCTGGCGTAAAGATGGGACGCTAGATTATATAGGACGTGCAGATCATCAAATAAAAATTCGTGGATTCCGAATTGAATTAGGAGAAATAGAAGCAGTCATAATGAAGCACCCTAAAGTTGAGCAAGTAGCCGTTATTGTACGGGAAGATCAACCAGGGGATAAACGGTTAGTTTCTTATATCGTTGCATCAAATAATGAAGCGATTGATACGAATGAAATGCGTCAGTTTGCTAGTGGTAGTTTACCAGATTATATGGTTCCATACGCTTTTGTAGTAGTAAATGAGTTACCTTTAACTCCAAACGGTAAATTAGATAGAAAGGCATTGCCAGCTCCAGAATTTATCGCATCATCTTCTAGTCGTGGTCCAAGAACACCGCAAGAAGAAATGTTATGTGACTTGTTTACAGAAGTGCTAAGTGTACCTCAAATTGGAATTGATGACGGATTCTTTGATCTTGGTGGCCATTCACTCCTTGCAGTACAGCTTATGAGCCGCATTAAAGAGGCGCTTGGAGTGGAACTAAACATTGGTACTTTATTTGCAGCACCGACTGTTGCAGGGTTAGCTGAAAGACTTGAGATGGGGAATGGTCAAAGTGCACTTGATGTGTTGCTTCCATTACGAGCAAGCGGGGATCAATTACCACTATTTTGTGTACATCCAGCAGGTGGATTAAGTTGGTGCTATGCAGGACTTATGAAATCTTTAGGAACAGATTATCCAATCTATGGTGTACAAGCACGTGGTATTGCTAAAAATGAAGAACTTCCAAAAAGTTTAGAGGAGATGGCGGCGGATTACTTGAAACACGTTCGTGAAGTACAGCCTCATGGACCATATCGTTTATTAGGTTGGTCGCTTGGAGGAAATGTTGTGCATGCAATGGCGGCGCAATTACAAAATGAAGGGGAAGAAGTAGAATTACTCGTTATGCTTGATTCTTTCCCTGGACACTTCTTACCGAATACGGAAGCGCCTACTGAAGAGGAAGCGTTAATCGCATTACTTGCTTTAGGCGGATATGACCCAGATAACATGGATGGTAAACCACTTACAATGGAAAGTGCAGTTGAAATCCTTCGTAAAGATGGAAGTGCATTAGCAAGTCTTGAAGAAGAGACTATATTGAACTTGAAAGAAACATATGTAAATTCAGTAGGGTTGTTAGGGAAATATGTACCGAAAGTTTATAACGGGGATATCTTATTCTTTAGATCTACTGTTATACCAGACTGGTTTGATCCTATTTCTCCAAATACGTGGCTAAATTATTTAGATGGGCAAATTGTGCAGCATGATATTGACTGTAGACATAAAGATTTATGTCAGCCAGGTCCACTTACGGAAATTGGACAAGTATTAGCGAAATATTTGCAGAATAAGAAAGGGGTAAGTAGAGTATGACGAATCCATTTGAAAATGATAATTACACATATAAAGTATTAATAAATGAGGAGGGCCAGTATTCTCTCTGGCCTGCTTTTCTCGATGTACCTATTGGCTGGAGTGTCGTATATGAAGAAGCTAGTAGGCAGAGCTGCTTAGAATATGTTGAATATAACTGGAAAGATCTGAATCCAAAAAGTAATCAAGTTCGTGAAAAAACATTAGCAGGAAAACGATAATGAAAGCAAAACTAAATCCAAAAGTAGTCGTAAGTATCGTTTATATAACTGCGATGTTTATGGCTGCGATGGACGCAACGATTGTAAATGTAGCACTACAAACGATAAGTAAAGAACTACAAGTACCTCCATCTGCAATGGGGACGGTTAATGTTGGGTATTTAGTTAGTTTAGCTGTTTTCCTTCCGATTTCTGGTTGGTTAGGAGATCGATTTGGTACGAAAAGAGTATTTTTAATTGCTCTTTTCGTATTTACAATTGCCTCTGCTTTATGCGGAATGGCTAACGATATTACTTCATTGAATATTTTCCGTATCATTCAAGGTGCTGGTGGAGGGCTTTTAACACCGGTCGGAATGGCGATGTTATTTCGAACATTTTCACCAGAGGAAAGACCGAAGATTTCTCGGTTCATTGTACTTCCAATTGCTGTAGCACCAGCAGTTGGTCCTATCATAGGTGGTTTCTTTGTAGATCAAATGTCTTGGCGTTGGGCATTTTATATTAATCTACCGTTTGGAATCGTTGCATTGCTATTTGGACTTCTATTTTTAGCAGAGCATGTTGAAAAATCAGCTGGTCGCTTTGATTCTCTCGGCTTTATTTTATCAGCACCAGGATTTGCGATGCTCATATATGCACTCAGCCAGGGGCCATCAAAAGGGTGGATTTCTCCAGAAATTATGAGTACTGGGATAGCTGGGGTTGTATTCATTACATTGTTTATAATCGTAGAACTGAAAGTAAAGCAACCGATGTTAGATTTACGCTTATTAAAAGAACCAGTCTTTAGAAAGATGAGCCTTATATCATTATTTTCATCAGCTGGTTTACTAGGAATGTTATTTGTTTTTCCACTTATGTATCAAAATGTGATAGGAGTTTCCGCGCTGGAATCAGGACTTACGACATTTCCAGAGGCGATTGGATTAATGATTTCTTCACAAATTGTGCCATGGTCATATAAAAAATTAGGAGCGCGAAAGGTAATTTCTATTGGATTAATTTGTACCGTGGTTATCTTTGTTTTATTAAGTTTTGTAAATCACGATACGAATCCGTGGCAAATCCGCGCATTATTGTTTGGCATCGGTATTTTCTTAGGTCAATCTGTCGGTGCGGTTCAATTTTCTGCCTTTAACAATATCACGCCGCCTTCTATGGGGAGAGCGACTACTATATTCAATGTGCAAAATCGACTAGGTTCAGCAATAGGAGTAGCTGTTTTAGCTAGTATACTAGCTGGTTTTGGAAGTAATAACGCTCAATCCGATTTTTTACCATATCAAGCAGCACTAATTGGATCAGCAATATTTTTGCTCATAGCACTACTATTTTCTTTACGTATTTCCGATAAAGAGGTAATGTCAAAGAAGAAAGAAAAAACATTATCTGTATCAAAAAAAGAGAAAGTACTTGTCAATGAATAACAATATACGTATGCTTTCTTATGAAAATTGATATTCGTTGAATAAAGGAGAGTTTACATGATAGAAAGTAAAGTTGTAGATTCTGTTCCAACTTTGAATGAGAATGATTGTCAAATATGGTGGGCAAGAATTTCGGATTTACAATCATGGCATTACAAATTACTAAATGATATAGAGCAAGAGAAAGCAAATTCGTATCACCATTCGGCAGATCGAGCTCGTTTTATAATAGGTTGCGTAATAAGTAGATTAGTTCTCGGTAAGATACTTTCTATGTCACCAGTCCAAGTACCAATTGATCGAATGTGCTCAGTATGTAAATTGCAGCATGGAAGACCACAATTACCAGAAGGTATGCCGCAATTATCCGTTTCACATTCAGGTGAGTGGGTTGTCGTTGCTTTTACAAAATCTGCACCTGTTGGCATAGATGTAGAACAAATGAATCCAAATGTAGATGTTATGAAAATGGCAGAAGGTGTATTAACAGACATTGAAATAGCGCAAGTTATGAAACTGCCAAATGAACAGAAAATAGAAGGATTTTTAACATATTGGACTCGAAAAGAAGCGGTGCTGAAAGCGACAGGTGAAGGACTAATGATTCCGCCAGTACATATTACAGTATCAGCTCCAAATGATCCTCCAAACTTGTTGGTTTTTAAGGATAGACAAGAGTTAGCAAGTAATACAATGATGGAAGATGTAAGGCCTAGTTTAGATTATAGGGCCTCTGTTGCAATATTCAGTAAGGAAGTGACTGAAATTACGCAATTAGATGCGGCAGCACTTTTAAATCTTAAATAAAAAAATTATAGAAGAGGTGTTCCTCATGTTAGTAGCGGAAAATAGAAAGAATGAATTCACTTATAACGTACAAGCAATTAAAAATATTTTATTTTCTGGAGATACATCATCCATTCATGCTTTAGAAAAGCTTTTAAATGATACAGTTCAGTTTGATGTTATTGAACAAGAGGCACTTGGTAGACAGTACATTCCGAAAGAAGCAAAGAATTTCTTTGATAAAGATGGAACGTTTCTTTACCGTGTATCTAATGTTAGTTATAAAGGCAAGGTGTTATCTGAAAATCTAATTTTTGCAGACACTTCGTTTTTACCGGACGCAATAAAGAGTGAATTAGAGAGTGGAAATATTCCTGTTGAAAAGCTTATAGAAAAGATGGAAGTAAGAAGAAATGTATTATATGAAGGATATCAGCCATCTGGAAATATTATTGAATTGTTTGATGGATGTTCTGTTACAGCGAATGTGTATCCAACTAGAAAGTATCAAATTGTAAGTAAATGCAAATGTGTATTTTATATTTGTGAAGTGTATCATGCAGAGAATATAAAGCAATTGCTTAAATAAAACCAAGAAACCAGCCTATAAAATGGCTGGTTTCTTGGTTATTTAACAGCTTCTTTTAATTCTTTACCTGCTTTAAATGCAGGAACTTTACCAGCGGCGATTTGAATTTCTTCGCCAGTTTGCGGATTACGTCCTGTACGAGCAGATCTTTCGCGCACTTCAAAAGTTCCAAAACCGATTAGTTGAACTTTATCGCCAGATTGTAATGCATTAGCAATTGTGTCAAATACGGATTGTACAGCTGCAGAAGCGTCCTTTTGAGAAATATCAGCTGATTGAGCTACGTTTTTAATTAATTCTGTTTTGTTCATGTTTTCACCTCATAAAAAAATTTTTGGAATGAATGTTTTAGTATAATAGATAGTAAAGATAAAGCTATCACTATGATTAGATAGAATACTATATAATTATGTTAATTTCGTTGCAAGAGACTGAATCCCTTCTATTATTTAGGGATTAATTAAGAATCGATGCATATAAAAAGCTTTAATATGAGGATGAGGGGGAGTATATGAATGATTTTTCGTGAAAAAAATGAGAAGGAAAGTATATTAATTCGTCAACATGATCATGGTTTTTTAGCTGGAGAGATTGCAAAGCATATAAAAGAAGACTTTTTTGAAGGTAAAACATATTTAAAAGAAACAGTTGATGCAATATATGAGCATGACAGAGGATGGATAGAGCTAGATAAAGTACCAATTTTAAATGATGCTAAAAATATCCCATATACATTTATGGATTGTCCAAGCCCATTACGTTTTGTTTTTTATACGATTGGTTTGAATGAAATTGAAAATTCTAATCCATACGGGGCATTGCTTTGCAGTAAACATTTTTTATCATTTCCACTAAACGAGGAAGATGAAGAGATGATGTCATTTTATAAACATGAATTAGAACGACAAAAAAGAATTTTGAAAACGTTAACAAAGGAACAGTTTGCGATGTTTGATAAACATTATAGATTATTAAAGTTTTGTGATGAACTTTCTTTATACGTATGTATGAATAAGCATGGTGTAAAAAAGAAAGATGAAATTGATTTATTTAAAGATGGTTTTGAAGGAACAGAAATGTTTAATAGTAAGGATGAGAAACTTATTCAAGCTGAATGGGTGGACGAGGAAACAATTCGGATTACACCATTTCCATTTCAAACGGAATTTCATACGTATGTAAAATATAAAACGATAAATAAGCATGAAATGAAAGAAAAAGGGATTGCAAAGGTTGATAGAGAATCGGAAACGAAGAAACAAATTATTCGTTTCATACAATAGGGAGGTAATATAAATTGAAAGATTATATATTAAAGCAGTTTGATTACCATGCTTGGGCTAATACTAGATTATTCGATCGATTAAAAGAGTTACCAAACTATGAGACAATTTTTAAGGAGCAGATACAGAGTGTATTCCCATCCATTAAGGATACTTTTGTGCATATTTATATTACAGATCAAGTGTGGTTACACATATTGCATGGTAAAAGTATGAATGAAGCAATACAAGACCGAGAAGATTTACGAAAACAAATTGAAACTAAATCGTTACATGAATTAGAAAAAATGTTTGAAAACAGGGCAAATCAATATAAAGACTTTTTAATTACAATACAAGATGTGAATGCTGTATTTGTTATTGAGAACCCATATGCAGGGGCATTAGAAACTTCGATTTTAGAATTAGTGCAACATGTCGTAAATCATGGTACATATCATAGAGGAAATATAACAGCGATGATCCGTCAACTTGGTCATTCGTCGACAATGATGGATTTTGTACTGTATTTACATATGGTTAAAAAGCAGGGAGAGTAATATAGTTTGTAAGAAGGAGAGGCTTTAATTATAGAAGTCTCTCCTTCTATTTTATTCCGCATTCATGGTAGATCGACTGATTAAAGTTTTCTTAAGAAGCTTTATTTTCTTGTAATTGCTTAGCGTATTGTACAGCCTTAAATGCATTGACTCTACCATTTTTCCAGTACGTACCTGTACCACTAATTTTATCAGAAGTTGACTCAATAATTTGGCGGATTTGTGTATTGCTATATCCTTGATTTGCTAAAAGGGCAGCGACTCCTGCAACATGAGGTGTTGCCATAGATGTACCACTTAATGATTGATACGTACTTCCTTTATATGTGGAATATATATTTGAACCTGGTGCTGCAACATCTACCCAGCTACCATAAGTAGAGAATGAAGATTTTCTATCTGATTGATCTGTAGAAGCAACTGCAATTACTTCGCTGTAATAAGCAGGGTAATTAGCTTTTGTATTTCCAGCATTTCCAGCAGCTGCAACTATAACAGAGCCTTTATTCCATGCATATTGAACGGCTTGTTGTAATGCAGTACCACCATTTGGAGCTCCTAAACTTAAACTAATTACTTTTGCACCCGAATCAGCAGCTTCTCGAATACCTTGCGCTACAGCATCAAGAGTACCACTTCCTTGATTATCTAATACGCGGACAGCATAAATTGAAGTTTGTGGGGCAACACCAGCAATTCCGACGCTGTTATTCGTAAGTGCTCCAGTAATTCCAGCGCAATGTGTACCATGACCATTACCATCATCAGATGTATTGTCGTTATCAACATAGTCATGCCCGTAAATTACTTTCGAAGCCAAATCAGGGTGTGAGCCTTGAACTCCTGTATCAATAATAGCTACTTTTACACCAGGATCACTTCGTTGGCTATCCCAAGCTTGTGGAGCTTGAATCTTTTGTAATCCATATTGATTATTAAAATATGGGTCGTTTGGAGTCCAAAAGGCGTGAACGTAATAATTCGGTTCTGCATATTCCACATCTGGATTATTTTTATAACTCTTTATTTTTTCTTTTACAGTACCTTTTGAAAATTGTACGACTTCAAAACCTAACTTATCATCTTTAGATAAGACATTAGCTCCGACAGATTTATGAAAAGATTGCACATTACTTAAAGATGTATTTTGTTTGAACTTAACGATTAATTGGTTAGGAACGTAATCAGTAGATGATGTTTCAGCACTTGAAGTATTCGTGTTAAAGAAGAAACCACCAATAATAAATGATAAAACAGATAGGAAAACAATGATTTTGTTTTTCAAAAGATTTTTCCTCCCTTTTCTTGGATGAGTTTTTCAGCGACACTTTAATGTCGCATTCCTTTTCAACTATATAGTTAGACCATACGATTTATGACATTTATGTGAAAAACTTTTGGAGGAATAAAAAGGAGTAAACATTGATATAAATATATTTTTAATGATAGTAATTAAGTAAAAGAGGGGATGAAAAAAGGAATGCCCATCATGTATGAGTCATTCCTTTTTTCATAGATTAACTTGCCTGTTTTTTATTATTTTCTTTCAATTTCTCTGCTTGTAAAAAGCGATTCGTTTCAGCAACAACAATACTACTTAATCCAATTAGACCAATTAAGTTTGGAATGGCCATAAGTCCATTTGCAATATCAGCAAATGTCCATACGATTCCTAGCTTTAAATTAGCACCAATTGCAATCATGACGATAAAGATTGCTTTATAATATTTAACAGCACTTTCTCCGAATAAATAAGCTACACATTTTTCTCCATAATACGACCAGCCTAAAATAGTAGAGTAGGCAAATAAAATAATTGCGATACCGAGAATCATACTACCAGCAGTACCAAATACAGATTGGAATGCAAGTGTTGTAGCTTCAACGCCAGTTTTACCAGATTTCCAAGCACCTGTAGTAATTAATACTAGTCCTGTAATTGTACATACAATAAACGTATCTAGAAAAGTACCAGTCATTGAAACTAAAGCTTGTTTTGCAGGGGAATCAGTTTTTGCAGCCGCAGCAGCAATTGGTGCACTCCCTAAACCAGCTTCGTTCGCAAATACACCACGCGCCATTCCGATTTGAATAGCTGATGCAACTGTTGCCCCAATAAAACCACCAGCAGCTGCTGTACCATTAAATGCACCAGAAAAAATAAGTGAAAATGCTTCAGGAATTTGGTCGTAGTGATAGAAAATAATTATAAGACCAGCAATTATATAAAAGAAAGCTTTAATAGGAACAATATATCCCGTCACTTTCCCAATTTTTTTTACACCGCCTAAAATAACAATTGCGATTAAAAATGCCATTAGTATACCAGTTAAAGCAGGAGGGAAAGAGAAATTAATTCGCATTGCCTCTGCAACTGAATTAGATTGCACCATATTACCAATACCGAAAGAAGCAGTTGTACCGAATATAGCGAATAATACTGCTAGCCATTTCTTACCTAAACCACGTTCTAAATAATACATTGGCCCACCTGAATATTCACCATTTTCATTACTAACACGGTATTTCACTGCAAGTATTGCTTCAGCATACTTTGTTGCCATACCGAACAATGCGGTAATCCACATCCAAAATATTGCACCAGGTCCACCTATAGTAACAGCTGTTGCAACACCAGCTATATTTCCCATACCAATCGTTGCGGCCATAGCTGTCATAAGTGCTTGGAAGTGACTAATATCTCCAGAAGAAGTAGTATCTTCTGATTTTTTAAAAGCTAGTTTGTGAGCGTATAATAGTTTACTAAACTGTAAACCTTTTAAACGCACTGTGAGAACGACACCAGTTCCAACGAGTAGCAGCAAAGTTGGTAATCCCCACACGTATTGATTTAGTTGTTCTAATACTTTACTTACTGTCTCCATCTTTATTCTCCTTTTTTAGAAAAAATAAAAACCACTTCAAGTAAATGAAATGGTCTCTGGAGAAACAAGGGATAGAAAAATAAACCGATACAATCGGCTTTTTCTTTCGCTTGTCTCTGTCCTTTTACCTGAGAGATTATCCGCTAAAGTAGCGGATTTGCTCCTTCGGTGCTCGTTTTCCTCCGCGCTCTATAAAAGCGAGAGGGAGTCTCTCCAGAGATTCGTCCCCATGCAGTTCTACTTGTAACCAAGACCTGAGAGTTTCAAAGTTGGTATAACAACTTTTTGCCCCGTCGGTAGATCAATAGACCTTCTCCTGAATGGTTCATCCGAATTATAAAATTTATAAACACATTGATTGTAAATCAATAAAAATATTATAGACATACAAATTGTGAATTGCAATCATTTTTTATTTTAAAATAGTAAATAGTTTTATTTTTTTGTAAGTCCTAATTTATCTTCAACTTCATTTAAAGTAGATAAAGCGATGACAATATGTTGATCCGCAAGTCCTAAAGCTTGTGTTGTTTTTTCAATAGTTTCATTGGTTGGAATAGAGTTATTTGTTCCGTCTATAATCAAATTTGCTGCATTTTTCATGAAATTTGATGCGGATTTAAACTGAGTTGTGAATTGAAGTAGTTGTTTTTGTATATCTATATCTGTGATGTTTTCTTCAATTTTAAGTGTGTCTATTTCGTTCATAATTGTTTCATACTGCTTGGAAACGGCATTCATTGTAACTAATAGTTTATTTCGATCTACTGAATCTCCATTCGTGTTAATCTCTTCCCAGGCAGGCAACCAATCTTTTTCGATGATGTTATTATAAGTAGTAGTCAATTCATTAATTTTAGGTTGTAATTTCGTTTTGAAAGTTTTTGTATCCGCTGTTTCTACAGGTGCTTTTTCGTTGTTATTTTTAACATTAGTAACGTAGAAAATTGTACCGAAAATGATGAAAATAGAAATAATAACTGTCCATTTAGTAAAAAGTAATTTCTGCAATATGTAACGCCTCCAAAATTTAAAAACTTATAATTATAATATATAACAATAATGTTGTTTTAAGTAGAGAAAATAGGTTAGAAATGATTTAAAATATATCTTTTCTATACATAAATGAGGGTGTTGCAAAACTCATAAATATCCAAAAATGAATGCATAAAGAAACCCGTTTTCCTGGAAGAATGATAGT
>NZ_JBNPJZ010000043.1:0-40999 GCF_050312695.1 Bacillus sp. AF62
TCGCTATCTATTGCATGTTCAGCTAGTTTTTCTGATTCATAACATTGCATATTTATTTTAGTTTTGCAACACCCTCCTATTGTAATATTAGCTAATGATGTGTTTAATAGTTCTGATGTAGTTAAAATGTTATCTATCTTTATAACTGTCTTTTTTTCATTAGAGCGAATTATCGGGATTGGCAAGGAAATCAAAAAACAAGTTGAAGAATATGATATTAACTATATTTTTAATTTTTATGAGATGAAGGACTATAGGGCCATCCAAAATGTAGATATTTTGAATGAATTAGATTTGGAAATAGAGGAAGAAGAGTTAGTAAAGCAGGTATTATGTTATATGGCTATTGATAAAAATATAGCAAAAAAATTAATAGAATTTTATTTGAAGAATTTTTATAAATATGAGGCGCTAGTACTTTACTGTCAGTACCAATTAAAGATTGAGAAATATAATGAGAGGGAAATTGGAAAAACACAATTGCGTGATTTGTTAAGCGTTATGCAGAGGGTACAAAAAGCGAATAGTAAAGAGCAAAATATTATTAAAATGGAAGACGCAGCGAAAGAATTAGCTGATTTGTATTTTCAATTAGGGGAAAATGAATTGGAAATTATAAACCTTTTATCTGGGTATGTTATGCTATCTGACTATTATAAGTTTATATTGGTAAACTCGTATGTTAAAGTTGATAATATTGTAAAGGCCGAGGAAGTATTTTGTACAATTAATGATAAAGATACTTATTCGTTAGAGATATAATATTAATTTAAATAGGTATCGAGATAATCGCTATTCTCAGATATATTTGTAAATTATAGTCTAAACCAATAGGTATAGTGACGATTGATGCCACGTCAAGTAATCGAATCTATAATGCGAACACAAAAGAATTGTATTATGAGTAGAAATTATGAAGAAATATGTAAAAGACGGTTTCGTACAATATCGAAACCGTCTTTTTGTATTCATTAGTGCTGGTTTTGTTTTCGAGCCTGCTCTGGTGTATCAAGTCCAGTTGCACCTGGATATTGTAGTGATTGATCACGATCAGATTCAACGCGGCGTGATTCTCGTAGTTTTCGTTCTTGGCGATCTTTACCCATAATGAATAACACCTCCTTGTTAAAAGTGTTGCTGTTATAAGAAAAAACTATGCGTAAATAAAGTGGATTAACTTTCATAAAAAATTCCCATAATGGAAAACATAGGAGGTGAAGTAGATGGATGGAAGTACTTTTTATTTTATAGCTTGGATAGGGTGGGTTGTCGTAACCTTTTTTATGAAAAAGGACCATATTCGGTGGAAGTTAGGCGCTTGTATATTGATTTTTATAATTTGCTCTCCGTTACATGTAACGATCGCCTCATTCATGGTATCAGTAAATGCTCTTTTACTTTGTATTATTTCTTTTATAGGGATCGCGCTGTATTCTGTTTGGAAAAAATTATATAGCTTACTTTCGGCACTTATTATTGCGATGTTATATACAAGTTTTCATCTGTTAGAGATATATGATCCGATTTGGATTGTGGTGGATAGAGTGTTTCTGCTAAGTAGTGCTCTTGTGTATGCATCGGTGTTATTGCATGGGGATCGCATATTACGATTATGTTCCCTATATGTAGGGATGTTACAAGGAGAGTTGCTAGTGACATTTATTTTTCGGAAATTGAATTTTCCATATGATTACGGTAGTTTAGCATTTTTTGATATCGTCGCCGTTTCTACATTATTCATGGCAGTATTGTTTTGGATTGCAAAAGCATCAGTATACATGGAACAGTTTAAGAGAAAAACACGTAAAAGAAAGGCGAGGGTAATACATGACTGAATATACACCAGCCATTTTATGCGGCGTAATAGCGGGGACAGTTACAAGGGTGTTAATGCTTCGGACGGATACACGGCAATATCCGACGAGGCTACATGGAAAGATTATTCATATTGCAATGGGGTTAATTGCAGCAGCTTTAGGAGCGATTGCAATCCCATCTATTTTGAAAAAAGATTTTTCTGCCATTACATTTCTTACGTTAGCAGCGACACAATTTCGTGATGTACGTAATATGGAAAGAAATACACTTCAACAATTAGATGGGTATGAGCTCGTACCGCGTGGAAATACGTACATTGAAGGGATTGCATTGGTTTTTGAAAGTCGCAACTATTTGGCGATGTTAACGTCGTTTGTAACGACGTTTGCGTATATAGGGTTCCGTTCATGGATTGCTGGAGTAATTATGGCTATAATCGCATTTTTTATTGCGAAAAAATTAATGTCTGGTAGAAGACTCCATGACCTTGTAGATATTGAGCATGTTCCGCTGCGTTTTGAAGGAGCAGGGCTTTATATCGATAATATTTATATTATGAATATTGGATTGCCGGTGAGGCAAGAAGAGATTATGAAATATGGCATGGGGTTTATATTAAAACCGAAATCCATTGATGCGATGGTGACAATCTCAAATTTAGGGCAACGGCAAGCTATTTTACACGATGTTTCGGTGGCGTTAGGGATTTATAGAGATTCTGGTACACCAGCGCTTGTACCGTTAGCAAAGCGTGATTTAGAGGATGGCAGGGTTGGGATTTTTGTCTTACCGCAAGATCAAGATGCAGAGAAAGCAATAAGTGTCATAGGAAATGTACCAACGTTAGAAAGTGCTGTCCATATGTCATCGGAAGCCCCGAAAGGAAGGGGAGATAAGAGATGATGTTAGAAAGCGTTATCCTGGCAGTTATTACAACAGCGCCAGAAAAATTTGCAGGTGGTGCTCCTTTATTTGTTTGTGAGTCGATGGAGGAACTAGAATTTGTTGCAAATAATTTAGAGGCAATTTTAGATGGTATTGCGCATCGCTTACAAGAGAATGTATATATTATTGTGAAACATTAGGAACGTGTGTTATAATGTGAGGTGTTTTGATACGTTGAGAAATATTCTGGAATGCAAATCCCTTCTTGCACAAAGAAGGGTTTTTTACATAATAAACAGAAGCAAGTTGAAAGGATGAAAGTATATGCCGAAACCAGTAATAGCAATAGTAGGCCGCCCGAACGTAGGAAAATCTACTATTTTCAATAGAATAGTTGGAGAAAGAGTTTCAATCGTAGAAGATATCCCAGGTATAACTCGAGACCGTATTTATAGTGCGGGAGAATGGTTAAATCATGAGTTTAACATTATTGATACAGGTGGAATTGATATTGGAGACGAGCCGTTCTTGACACAAATTCGTCAACAGGCGGAAGTTGCGATTGATGAAGCAGATGTTATCATTTTTATGACGAATGGTCGCGATGGTGTAACTGCAGCGGATGAAGAAGTTGCTAAAATTTTGTATCGTTCTAAAAAACCAATTGTACTTGCGGTAAATAAAGTTGATAATCCAGAAATGCGTAGTGATATTTATGATTTTTATTCATTAGGATTTGGCGAGCCATTCCCGATTTCAGGTACACACGGTTTAGGACTTGGTGATTTGTTAGATGAAGCTGCAAATCATTTTCCAAAGATTGAAGAAGAAGCGTATGACGATGAAACAATCCGTTTCTCTTTAATTGGACGTCCAAACGTAGGGAAATCATCGCTTGTAAATGCACTTCTTGGTCAAGAACGGGTAATTGTAAGTAATATCGCAGGAACGACGCGTGATGCTGTCGATACACCATATAGTAAAGATGATCAAGATTATGTAATCATCGATACAGCTGGTATGCGTAAAAAAGGAAAAGTATATGAAAGTACAGAAAAGTATAGTGTACTTCGTGCGCTTAGAGCGATTGAACGTTCTGACGTTGTTTTAGTTGTTTTAGACGGAGAAGAAGGAATTATTGAGCAAGATAAAAAAATCGCTGGATATGCTCATGATTCAGGACGAGCTGTTATTATCGTTGTAAACAAATGGGATGCAGTGAAAAAAGATGAAAAAACAATGAAAGCATTTGAAGAAAACATTCGTGCTCATTTCCAATTCTTGGATTATGCACCGATTGTATTCTTATCTGCAAAAACGAAAAAACGTACACAAACGTTATTACCGGTTATCAATGAGGTAAATGAAAGCCATAGTATCCGTGTACAAACAAACGTATTAAACGATGTAATTATGGATGCGGTAGCGATGAATCCAACACCGACTCATAATGGTAGCCGTCTGAAAATCTTCTATGCGACACAGGTTGCGGTAAAACCACCAACATTTGTTGTGTTTGTAAACGATACAGAATTAATGCACTTTTCATATGAGCGCTTCTTAAAGAATCGTTTACGTGAAGCGTTCGGTTTTGTAGGAACGCCGATTCACATTATTGCTCGAGCAAGAGACTAATGGAGAGGATGTGATTTTATGACAAAAATCACAGTAGTAGGAGCAGGTAGCTGGGGAACAGCGTTAGCGATGGTATTAGCTGACAATGGACATGATGTACGTATTTGGGGAAATCGCTCAGAACTTATGGATGAAATGAATACGAAACATGAGAATAGTCGATATCTCCCAGGCATTACATTGCCAAGCACAATCGTAGCCTACTCTTCTTTAGAAGAAGCATTAGTAGATGTAAATACAGTACTGCTAGTAGTACCGACGAAAGCGTACAGAGATGTATTACAAGAGATGAAAGAAATTGTTACAGAACCGATTACTTGGATTCATGCGAGTAAAGGGATTGAACCTGGTACGTCAAAACGTATTTCGGAAGTAATTGAGGAAGAAATTCCAGAGAACTTAATTAAAGATGTTGTTGTATTGTCTGGACCGAGTCATGCTGAAGAAGTTGGTTTACGACAAGCGACAACAGTTACGTCTGCAGCAAAGCGTATGGAAGCGGCTGAGGAAGTACAAGATTTATTTATGAATAGTTATTTTCGTGTATACACAAATCCAGATATCGTTGGAGTTGAACTTGGTGGTGCGTTAAAAAATATTATCGCATTAGCTGCTGGTATAACTGATGGTCTTGGATTAGGTGATAATGCAAAAGCGGCATTGATGACACGTGGTTTAACAGAGATTGCTCGTTTAGGAAGAAAAATGGGCGGGAATCCGTTAACGTTTGCTGGTCTAACTGGTATGGGAGACTTAATTGTAACTTGTACAAGTGTTCATAGCCGAAATTGGCGCGCTGGAAATATGCTTGGAAAAGGACATTCTTTAGAAGAAGTGTTAGAAAGCATGGGTATGGTTGTGGAAGGTGTAAGAACAACGAAAGCTGCTCATGAATTGGCAGAGAAAATGGAAGTTGAAATGCCGATTACAGCTGCTTTATATGACGTGCTGTTCAATGGGAATAACGTAAAAGATGCGGTAGGCTCATTAATGGGACGTGTTCGAAAACATGAAGTGGAAGCTATACCTGACTTACTGTAAAGAAAAGCGACAGAAGTACATTTGTACTTCTGTCGCTTTTTTATTTTATGGGTCTTTTCACCATTTATTTATTTTTGCATAGGATGAAGAGTAACTTGAGGAGAGGGTGAAAAGAATGGATAATAACATTTTTAATAATATTGAGAAGGAAGCGAAAGTAAATAAAGAAGATATTTTTAAATTAGCATCATCCGTGCAAAATGCGAATTTACGTGATGAAACTGTACTTCGTCAATTGATTCATCAAGTGGCTCTTATGGCGGGACGTGAAGTGCCGAAAGAGCAAGAGGATCAAATTGTAAAAGCGATTATTAATAATAATATGCCAGCAGATTTTGGCTCGTTAAGCAAAATGTTTAAAAAATAAATTATGAGAAACAAAGAGTTTGTAGATTGCATATGATAGCCATGAAAGAATGGGAATAGAGCTGTTTTTGGGCATATTTGGTCAACCGAAGCGAGAGATACAATAGCTTCGGTTTTATTTTTATCTAGATTGGTGGAAGATGCTGAAAAACCTATTGATTAAAGTTACATATTCGCGATTTGTAGTAAAATGTTCTTTTTGTATTTGTTTAAAGATTTTAATTTGTTAAAATAGTATAAAAATAGATTAATAAAAAGGGGTGTGTATATGTCAGAAGGGCTTATGAAAATGTGGTTGGCTTTAGGGGCAATTGGATTTATGTTTTTTGCAGTAAGTTTTATTTTATTAAGTAGACATAAAATAAAGAATAAATTTTTGAAAGGGATTACAGCGTTAGTAGCGTACACCCTTATGGTTGTGTCAGGAATTGTTATTTTTCTTGTTGTATTTAGTGGACCTGTACAGCAGTAAATGGAATGGTCTCGAAAATACTACATACGGAGCAAGTTATATTAGTATGAAAAGGTGATGCTAGTGAAAAAAGTCCATATTATTTTAATATTTTGTTGTATGAGCCTTTTAACGGGGTGTCTGTATCCGAAAGAAAATATGAAGCAAAATGCGGTTCCTTATGAAGATCAGCTACAGGTTGTTCAAAAAGCTGTTGTGACATTTAAGGAGCAAAATGATGGGATATTGCCAATTAAGACGAGGGATATGAGTACACCTATTTATCAAAAGTATCCAATCGATTTTCAACAGATTGCTCCGCGTTACATACAAGAAGCGCCAGGGAATGCATATGAAAGTGGAGGAGTATATCAATACGTATTAATAGACGTTGAAACAAATCCAACAGTAAAGTTAATTGATGTTAGGATGGCTGAACAAATTCAGGAATTATCTTTAAAACTTAGGATGTATCGTGATGAACATCAATATCCACCTTTTAAAAAAGTAATTTCAGATGGTGTATATGAATTGGATTTCAAAAAACTAGGATATAAAGATGTGCCACAAGTGACAAGTCCATATTCTGGTAAAGGGCTTCCTTTTGTAATTAATGAAAAAGGAGAAGTTTTTGTTGATTATAGAATCGACTTATATGACGCTTTGAAAAAAAATGAAGGGCAGTTTACGGAGGGAGAAGATATTCGAAATATACTTTCGAAAGGTTCCCCGTTTGTACCAGCCTATTCTTTACCGTACACAGTAAAGAACGGAGAACCAATTTTTTTAAAATCATAAGTCATGAACCTTTCTTTTAGTGAATAAGTTCTAGAAGAAAGGTTTTTTATGTTATACAACTTACGATGCAAACAAAAGATATTTTTTAATAGTCATATGAAATTGGACAAAATTATATGATATATTGTCCGAACTTCTAGAATACCATTATATTATATCAGATATTATAGGCAACGTTAGAGAAGGTGTTAGTTGACTATAAACGCGGAATTATTCCCAAAAATTTTGAGGGAGGGAATCACTTGGAAAAGGTAGATATTTTTAAAGATATTGCAGAACGAACAGGCGGTGATATTTATTTTGGAGTTGTAGGAGCTGTTCGAACAGGGAAATCAACATTCATTAAAAAATTTATGGAACTTGTAGTTATTCCAAATATTGAGAATGAGTCTGACCGTCAAAGAGCGCAGGATGAATTGCCTCAAAGTGCTGCTGGTCGTACAATTATGACGACGGAACCGAAGTTTGTTCCAAACCAAGCGGTTTCTATCGAAGTAGATGAAGGACTTGAAGTGAACATTCGATTAGTAGATTGTGTTGGATATACGGTTCCAGGAGCGAAGGGCTATGAAGATGAGAATGGCCCGCGCATGATTAATACCCCTTGGTATGAAGAACCTATTCCATTCCATGAAGCTGCAGAAATCGGCACGCGTAAAGTAATTCAAGAACATTCAACAATTGGTGTTGTAATTACAACAGATGGAACAATTGGTGAAATTCCAAGAAGAGATTATATAGAGGCAGAAGAACGCGTTGTAAATGAGTTGAAAGAAGTAGGAAAACCTTTCATTATGATAATTAATACGGTACAGCCGTATCATCCAGATACAGAGCAATTACGCCAAAGTTTATCAGAAGAATATGATATCCCGGTTATTGCAATGAGTGTGGAGAGTTTAAGAGAAACAGATGTATATAATGTACTTCGTGAAGCGCTATTTGAATTCCCTGTATTAGAAGTGAATGTGAACCTTCCGAGCTGGGTAATGGTGCTAAATGAAGGGCATTGGTTGCGTCAAAGTTATCAAGAAGCAGTTCAAGAAACTGTGAAGGATATAAAACGTCTTCGTGATGTGGATCGCGTTGTTTGGCAGTTTAGTCAATATGAATTTATTGATCGAGCGAGCCTAGCTGGCATTGATATGGGGCAAGGTGTGGCGGAGATTGATTTATATGCGCCAGATGAATTATATGATCAGATTTTAAAAGAAGTAGTAGGAGTAGAAATTCGAGGGAAAGATCATTTATTGAAGCTTATGCTCGATTTATCTCATGCGAAAATAGAATACGACCAAGTGGCAGATGCATTGCGTATGGTTAAGCAAACAGGATATGGTGTAGCAGCCCCTGCGCTAGCGGATATGAGCTTAGATGAGCCAGAAATTATTCGTCACGGTTCAAGGTTTGGTGTGAAGTTAAAAGCGGTAGCGCCATCTATTCATATGATTAAAGTAGATGTAGAGTCAACGTTTGAGCCGATCATTGGTACTGAAAAGCAAAGTGAAGAATTAGTTCGTTATTTAATGCAAGATTTTGAAGATGACCCGTTATCAATTTGGAATTCTGATATATTTGGACGTTCGCTTAGCTCGATTGTTCGAGAAGGAATTCAGGCGAAATTATCTTTAATGCCAGAAAATGCTAGATATAAATTAAAAGAAACGCTAGAAAGAATTATTAATGAAGGATCTGGCGGATTAATTGCGATTATACTATAAGAAAAATCCCTCTCACTGTAGAGGGATTTTTTGTTTTTTCGATTATAAAATAGAAAAATAAACAGTCATTATCTAATACATTGTTGTAAATTGTCAAGTTTCATCAGATTTTCACATTTTCAGAGTAACAATTTCCTTAAAAATATTGAATTATAAAGGAGAATCGTATAATATAGGCGTTGATAATGATTTATCTACATCTTTGTAGTATAGAATTTGTAAAAATTGCCTACAAATGAAAGTAAGACTCATTTTATGATCATTATACAGTCTTATCTTTGGGAGGAGGTGAATGGCATGAACAAGACAGATTTAATCAATGCTGTTGCAGAAGCAAGTTCCCTTTCTAAAAAGGACGCAACAAAAGCAGTAGACGCTGTTTTTGATTCTATCTTAGAAGCTTTAAAACAAGGTGATAAAGTACAACTGATCGGATTCGGTAACTTCGAAGTTCGTGAGCGTGCGGCTCGTAAAGGTCGTAACCCACAAACAGGTGAGGAGATTGAAATCGCTGCAAGTAAAGTACCTGCATTCAAACCTGGTAAAGCGTTAAAAGATGCGGTTAAATAATCCTTACATATTAACAGGGAAGAAGAGTTTCCTTTTTGGGAACTCTTCTTTTTGCTTTTAAAAACATAAATATGCTAGAATGTGTTCGTATCACTTTTAGGTTTTCGGGAGGGCTAGCGGATGGCAAAAGTTAATTTAGAACAAATTGAACATGCAGTACGCCTTATTTTAGAGGCGATTGGGGATGATCCAAATCGTGAGGGAGTACTTGATACGCCAAAGCGTGTTGCAAAAATGTACGCAGAAGTGTTCTCAGGTATGCATGAAGATCCGAAAGAGCATTTGCATAAAGTATTCGGAGAAGATCACGAAGAGCTTGTACTAGTAAAAGATATACCATTTTATTCGATGTGTGAGCATCATTTAGTTCCATTCTATGGAGTTGCTCACGTTGCATATATTCCGCAAGGTGGAAAGGTGACAGGGTTAAGTAAATTAGCTCGTACTGTAGATACAATTGCACGTCGTCCACAACTGCAAGAACGTATTACATCAACAGTAGCGAACTCTATTATGGAAGTACTAGAGCCTCATGGTGTAATGGTAGTAGTAGAAGCAGAACATATGTGTATGACGATGCGTGGTGTGAAAAAACCAGGTGCGAAAACAGTAACGACAGCAGTGCGTGGTGTGCTTGAAAATGATGCTGCAGCGCGCAGTGAAATTTTATCGTTTATTAAAGCGAAGTAAAGAAAAGCGGGAAACTGCTTTTCTTTTTTTTTTTTAGTAAATAAATGATATAGTTTTAGCTAGACAGAGTGAGATTAGAAAGATTGCTTACATGAATGGTAGGTGTAGCCAAGTTTTGGTTATAGAAAATAGAGTGTATGTGTTATAATAAGTTTTATGAATTAGAAAACAAGGGTGATTTTTTGTGTGTGACATCTACGGAGGGTATGCGGGTATAAAAGAGAAATTGATGGAGAAATTACGCCATCCTTATTTTATAAACTATATTGAAGAACCATTTATTGATGAAGAAAAGATAGCATTGTTATATGGTGCTTTAAAGAGTGCAAACTTACATATAGAACAAATTGAGCATTACGTAGTAACAATTATGCTTGTACAAATTGCGCTTGATACGCATGAAAGGGTATCAAATAAAGCAGGCGAGGAAGAGATTGAATTCCATAAATGTCGTCAATTAACAGTACTTGCAGGCGATTACTATAGTGGACTATATTATTATTTATTGTCTATGAATCGTGATATTGTTTTAATTCGTGCACTTGCTGAAGGAATTAAAGAGATAAATGAACACAAAATTATGTTATACCAAAAAGCGCATGAAACGACGGATGACATAATGAAAAGCGTAGTAACGATTGAGTCTGCGCTCCTTCAAAAAACATGTGATCATTTTCATTTATCACATTGGAAGCCATTTATCACATACGTATTAGGTGGAAATCGCCTTCAAAAAGAAATTCAATTGTATGCTAATAAACAACATTCACCTGTTTTTCAAGCGGTGCAAGATGCTTTAGGGGATAAAGCAGAAGTAGTGATTAATGGTTGGATGATGGAATTGAGAAAGAAAGAAAAACAATTTTTAGAAAATCACACAGACGTAAGTGAAATAAATTCTGTGTTAAGGGATAAATAGAAGACATAAGCAATTTTACATTGGAAGAAGGTACGAGCATGCAACAATCAAAAGAAGAAAGAGTACATGACGTATTTGAAAAGATTTCTGATAAATACGATGTGATGAATTCTGTAATTAGTTTTCAAAGACATAAAGCGTGGCGTAAAGAAACGATGCGAATTATGGATGTACAACCTGGCAGTAAAGCGCTTGATGTATGCTGCGGAACCGCAGATTGGACAATTGCGCTAGCTGGAGCGGTAGGTGAGCAAGGAAAGGTTGTTGGCTTAGACTTCAGTGAAAATATGTTATCTGTCGGTAAGCAAAAGGTAGAGGCGTTACAATTAAAACAAGTAGAACTTCTACATGGGAATGCAATGGAGCTTCCATTTGAAGATAATACGTTTGATTATGTAACAATTGGGTTTGGTTTACGTAACGTACCGGATTATATGCACGTATTAAAAGAAATGACGCGTGTAGTAAAACCAGGTGGAAAAGTAATCTGTTTAGAAACATCTCAACCAACAATGATTGGTTTTCGACAAGGGTATATTTTATACTTTAAATATATCATGCCGTTATTTGGAAAGATGTTTGCGAAAAGTTATAAAGAATATTCATGGCTTCAAGAATCTGCTAGTGCATTCCCAGGGATGAAAGAATTGGCCCAAATGTTTGAGCAAGCTGGACTTGAACGTGTGCAAGTGAAACCATTTACTTTTGGGGTAGCAGCGATGCATTTAGGTATTAAACCAGAATCAAAATAGAAAAAAGAAAAAAGAAAAAAGAAGTTTTAGGTTAAGGTGAACAATATGAAGTTACAACTTATGTACTCTTTTTTACGATCGGATATTAATGTGATAGAAAAAGAATTAAAAAAGACAGTTGCTTCTGAACAGCCATTAGTAGAAGAGGCAGCATTACAACTTATTGAAGCTGGTGGGAAGCGAATTCGTCCTGTATTTGTGTTGCTTGCAGGGAAATTTGGAGATTATAAGTTAGATGCGATTAAGCATGTTGCTGTTGCGTTAGAGCTTATTCATATGGCTTCTCTTGTTCACGATGATGTTATTGATGCTGCATTTTTACGACGCGGCAGTGCGACTGTGAATGCGAAATGGGGAGATCGTATTGCGATGTATACAGGGGACTATTTGTTCGCTAAGTCTCTTGAATGTATAACAAATATCGAAATCCCAGAGGCGCATCAAGCGTTATCACATACTATTTTAGAAGTCTGTAAAGGTGAAATTGAACAAATTAAAGATAAATACAATTATGACCAAAATTTAAGAACGTATTTAAGAAGAATAAAGCGAAAAACAGCATTATTAATTGCCGCGAGTTGTCAATTGGGAGCGATTGCTGCTGGTGCTAATCGTGATACAGTAAATCGTCTATTTTGGTATGGGTATTTTGTAGGAATGTCTTATCAAATTATTGATGACATTTTAGACTTCGTTTCCACAGAAGAGAAACTTGGAAAACCTGCTGGTGGAGATTTATTACAAGGAAACATAACGCTCCCTGCTTTATATGCGATGGAAGATCCAGTACTTCGTCAAAAAATCACATCTGTACATGAAAATACAACAGCAAGTGAAATGCAAGAAATTATTGATGCTGTAAAAAATAGTCCAGCAATTGATCAAGCATTTGCGTTTAGTGAACGTTATTTACATAAAGCTTTAGAAATAATAAAACCACTCCCACGTGGAAAAGCAAAGTATGCATTACAAAATGTTGCAAAGTATATTGGAAAACGAAAATTTTAATGTTTATTCTAAAAAATAAAATAATCTCTCTATTTCAAAACTATTGCACAATTGTGATAAGGGTGATAATATGTGTGTGGGGATATACAATTACATACATAATTCAGAAGTGGAGAGATTTTTTATGGAAAAAACATTTCTAATGGTAAAACCAGACGGTGTACAACGTGCCTTCATTGGGGAAATTGTAGCTCGTTTTGAGAAAAAAGGCTTTCAATTAGTTGGTGCAAAATTAATGCAAGTCACTCCGGAAATTGCTGGACAACACTACGCTGAGCATAAGGAAAAACCTTTCTTTGGTGAGTTAGTAGACTTTATTACATCTGGACCTGTATTCGCAATGGTATGGCAAGGTGAAGGTGTAGTAGATACAGCGCGTAACATGATGGGGAAAACAAGACCACATGAAGCAGCTCCTGGAACAATTCGTGGAGATTTCGGTGTAACTGTTGCGAAAAATATTATTCATGGTTCTGATTCTTTAGAAAGCGCAGAGCGCGAGATTGCTATTTTCTTTAAAGAAGAAGAATTAGTTGACTACTCAAAATTAATGAATGAATGGATTTACTAATTATTTTGAAATAATTTGTAAACGCTTTAATCACTGTGATAATAGTAAAAAGTGCAAGGAGAATAGGGGTATTCTTCTTGCACTTTTTTTATTTTCAATTAGTTACGAAGTTTGAGCTGTTATGATATATTGATATTTAAATTAGGCCTATCGGAAATATAGAATAAGAAAATGGTCGATTTATGATATAATTTCTTTAATATTTTTAGAATGATAAAAGTTAATATAGTGAGATAAATACATATACGAAAAGAGGAATAACGTATGCGATATATTACAGCTGGTGAATCTCATGGTCCGCAACTTACAACGATTATAGAAGGTGTTCCAGCAGGATTGTCTTTAGTAGCGGATGATATAAACGAAGAGTTAGCTAGAAGGCAAAAGGGATATGGGCGTGGTAGACGCATGCAAATTGAAACGGATCAAGTGCAAATTTTAAGTGGTGTTAGACATGGAGAAACATTAGGTTCCCCTATTGCACTCGTTGTTGAAAATCGTGATTTTGCCCATTGGACAAAAATTATGGGGGCAGAGCCTTTAACTGAGCAGGAAGAAAAAGAGATAAAAAGGAAAGTGACAAAACCAAGGCCTGGGCATGCTGATTTAAATGGTGCAATTAAATATGGTCATAGAGATATGAGGAATGTACTGGAACGTTCGTCAGCGCGCGAAACGACGGTGCGTGTTGCTGCTGGTGCGGTTGCTAAAAAGGTGTTAGCAGAACTTGGTATTAAAGTGGCGGGCCATGTAATTGAAATTGGCGGTGTACAAGCTAAGGAGGTTACGTATAGTTCAATTGAAGAATTAAAGAGTATTACAGAAGCATCTCCTGTACGTTGCTTAGATGACGAAGCTGGTAACCAAATGATGAAAGCGATTGATGATGCGAAAGCAAATGGTGATTCAATTGGTGGAATCGTTGAAGTAATTGTGGAAGGAATGCCAATTGGAGTAGGTAGCTACGTGCATTATGATCGAAAACTGGATGCGAAATTAGCAGCTGCAATTATGAGTATTAATGCTTTTAAAGGTGTCGAGATTGGAATTGGTTTTGAAGCAGCGCATAGACCGGGAAGTGAAGTTCATGATGAAATTCTATGGAATGAGGAGCATGGATATACAAGAAGAACAAATAATGCAGGTGGATTAGAAGGCGGTATGACGACTGGAATGCCAATTGTTGTGCGCGGTGTGATGAAACCGATACCTACACTTTATAAACCTCTTCAAAGTGTAGATATTGATACGAAAGAGCCTTTTACAGCGAGCATTGAACGTTCAGATAGTTGTGCAGTGCCAGCAGCTAGTGTCGTTGCAGAAGCGGTTGTGGCTTGGGAATTAGCAACAGCTTTAATAGAACAATTCGGATTAGATCGTATGGAACTAATTCGTGAAAATATTGAGAAACATAATGAATATGCGAGGGGATTTTAATGGGAAACATACATATTCAAACGAAATCAAAAGAATATGATGTACATGTTGGTAAAGAAGCGTTGTCAAACTTAACAATGATCGTTCAAAATATGCAGCCAGCTGTATCTAACGTAATGATCATTTCAGATGAAGCTGTTGCATCACTACATTTACAGACAGTTATCGATGCATTACAAGTGGAGCAGGACGTGTTTTCGTTTGTTGTACCAAGTGGCGAAAAAGAGAAGTCTTTCGAAAATTTCTATGCGGCTCATACGTCAGCTCTTGAAAATAAATTAGATAGAAATTCTTTAATTCTTGCACTTGGAGGCGGAATGATTGGAGATTTAGCTGGTTTTGTTGCTGCATCTTTTATGCGGGGTATTCGCTTTGTGCAGGTTCCGACGACTTTATTAGCGCACGATAGCGCAGTAGGTGGGAAAGTAGCGATTAATCATCCGTTAGGTAAAAATATGATTGGTGCATTCCATCAGCCAGAAGCGGTTGTATATCATACACCGTTTTTACAGTCTCTTCCTGAAAAAGAGTGGCGTTCAGGTTATGCAGAGGTGATAAAGCATGCTCTTATTGGTGATGTGGAGCTATATCATTGGTTAAAAGAAGAAGTGCAAACATTAGCGGATCTTCGTGATGAGAAGTTAATCCATATATTAACGAAGGCGATTCCTGTAAAGGCAAATGTTGTGTCACAAGATGAAACAGAGAAGGGTGTACGTGCCCATTTGAACTTTGGACATACGTTAGGACATGCTCTTGAAAAAGAGCTAGGGTATGGGAATATTACTCACGGTGACGGCGTAGCGGTTGGAATGTTATTCGCCATATTTTTAAGTGAGCAAGTGTACAAGGTTGATCTTGCTTATGAAGATATGAAGCAGTGGTTCTTGAAATACGGCTATCCAAAAATGCCAAGAGATTTGAATGTAGAGCGCCTCGTTCAATTGATGAAACAAGATAAGAAAGCAAATGCAGGAGCAATTCATATGGTGCTTATGCAGGAATATGGGGTAGTGAATGTCGTATCTATTTCAGATGAGACTGTTCATATTGCGTTAGAGGCATTTCAAAAAGATATGGTTTAAAATGATAGCGAAGTGTTGTGAAGTGCTCATTTAGAGGTATTCTCGTAATAGTGACGGTTATGATAAAAGATTACAGTAAGGGGCTATAACTGTATTGTAATCAAATTGAATGAAATGACTGGGGGAAGAAAAATGAGAGTGAAAGAGCAATTGTTAACTTTGAGAGCGTATGTGCCTGGGAAAAACATTGAAGAAGTAAAAAGGGAATATGGATTATCGAAAATTGTGAAATTAGCATCGAACGAAAATCCATTCGGTTGCTCAGCGCGTGTGACAGAAGCATTAACTTCTTTAGCGAGCCAATATGCCCTTTATCCAGATGGATATGCCTTTGAACTTCGGACAAAAGTAGCGGAACATTTAGGTGTAAAAGCAGAACAACTACTATTTGGTAGTGGATTAGATGAAGTCATTCAAATGATTAGCCGAGCGTTACTACATGAAGGAACAAACGTTGTAATGGCGAATCCTACGTTTTCACAATATCATCACCATGCTGTTATTGAAGGAGCAGAAGTTCGTGAAGTATCACTTAAAGACGGTATTCACGATTTAGATGCAATGCTAGAGCAAGTAGATGATAAAACGAAAATTGTATGGATTTGTAATCCGAATAATCCGACAGGTACATATGTTGAGAAACAAAAATTACTTTCATTTTTAGAATCAGTTCCTAAGTCGGCTCTCGTTATTATGGACGAAGCATATTATGAATACGCGGAAGCAGAAGACTATCCGCAAACATTGCCACTTCTTGAAAAGTATGAAAATCTTATGGTTTTACGCACGTTTTCAAAAGCATATGGTTTAGCTGCTTTTCGTATCGGATATGCGATTGGGGATGCGAAGTTAATCGGACAGCTAGAAGTAGCGAGGTTACCATTCAATACATCAACTGTAGCGCAATCTGTAGCACTCGCTGCATTAGAAGATCAAGCCTTTTTACAAGATTGTGTGAAAAAGAATGCTGAAGGTCTAAATCAGTATTATGCATTTTGTAAAGAATATAACGTATTCTATTATCCATCTCAAACAAATTTCATTTTCTTAAAACTTGGTATACCAGGTAATGAAGCTTTCGAACGATTAATGAAAAAAGGATATATCGTTCGTTCTGGTGCTGCATTTGGTATCGATGATGGTATTCGTATTACGGTCGGTTTGAAAGAAGAAAATGATGAAATTATAGAGTTGCTGAAAGAGCTTGTAAATGAGCAAGTACAGAAAGAAGAAACATATTCTTAAGAGATTGTGAAGGCTCCTATTATAGGAGCCTTTTTTATCGTATTAAAAATAAAGGTTGAAGACTGGTAATTAAGTTGTTCTGTAAATCACGGTTTGTATGGCTTGATAATTAGTGAGAGAAGTTATTTGCACGGTCATAAAAGAAAGCGGTACAATAGAAGATGATGATAAGGTATCGGTGTCATATCCGAACCTTTTGAACAATTACCTACTCTGTAAGAAGAAGTATAAGAAGAAGCATGCTCATTCTAAAGGTTGCGTTCTAACAGTGAGTTGCTTATGATAAATGAACAGAAGAGAATATTTTTTAGAATTAAAGGAGACGTTTATGCAAAAGTTTGAACAAGCTGTTTCATATATTGAAAATGGTGAAGCGGAAAAAGGATTACAATTATTAAAAGAACAATTAAAAATTGCAAATGATGAAGAGAAGTATGATATCGCTCGTTACTATCATACACTTGGATTTACAGATGAGGCATTAGCGATTACTGAAGACTTACGTTTACTGTATCCGGAAGAAAGTGAATTCACTGTATTTTTAGCAGAATTATATATTGATCTAGATAAAGAAGATGAAGCGATTGAAGTACTTCATGATATTCCAGAAAATGACGATTTATATGTTCAATCTTTATTACTTGTTGCAGATTTATTCCAAATGCAAGGTTTTGATGATGTAGCAGAGCAAAAACTATTAAAGGCGAAAGAAATGATGCCTGATGAACCTGTTATTACGTTTGGGTTAGCAGAATTATATAGTAGTAAAGGTGAAGAACAAAAGGCAATTACTTATTATGAATCGCTATTAGCTGAACATAAAGTAATGGGTGGTGTTGTAATCGCACTTCGTCTTGCAGAAACGTTAAGTGCGATTGGAAACTGGGAAGAGGCGATTTCTTATTATGAAGCAGGCCTAGAGGAACAAAAAGATATTCACTCATTATTTGGATATGCCTTCACATTATACCAAGGTGAAGAATATCAGAGAGCAATCGGTGCTTGGCAAGAACTAAAAGAATTAGACCCTGAGTACGCATCACTGTACATGTATTTAGCGAAAAGCTATGAAAAAGAAGGAATGCTTCAAGAAAGCTATGAAACGCTTCATGAAGGAATTAAAGTAGATGAGCTTTCAGTTCCGTTTTATGTAGAGTTAGCGAACATTGCGGCGAAATTAGGAAAAATAGTAGAAGCAGAGGAAGTTCTTCAAAAAGCACTTGAGTTAGACCCAGGGCATTTAGGCGCAACATTAAAATATGCGTATATCTTAAAAGGACAAGAAAAGTACGAAGAGTTAATTGCAATTGTAGAGCGTGCTATTGATAGTGGAGAACCAGATACACAACTACTTTGGGACCTTGCGTATGCAAAAAAACAATTAGAAATGTATTCGGATGCATTAAAACACTATGAAAGTGCATATACTTCTTTTAAGAATCATCCAGACTTCTTAGAAGAATACGGTTATTTCTTATTGGAAGAAGGAAAGCGAAAAGAGGCGAAAGAAGTATTTACCCAGTTATTACAACTAGACCCGACACAAATTCATATTGAAGAGTTGTTATATAATTTAGAGGATTTTTCATAAGTTGGAAGGAAACTGAATGCCGCTTCTTGAATCTAAAAAGAAAAGAGAAAGACAGAGGAGGGACTTAATTGCTATGAATACCCCTGTTTCTGTAAACGAGAAGAAGGATTTTGTAAAATGGTTTTTGAATAATTACCAACTGAAACAGCGTGAATGTGTATGGATTCTGAATTATTTAATGAGTCACGACCAATTGATGCATAAAGTCCACTTCGTAGAGCATGCAAAATATTGTCCGCGTGGCTTAGTGATGTCAGCGAATTGTGTGAAAGACACACCGTTTCACTTTTTTAAACAAAATGTTATGACAACAGATGCTGAAAAATCGTTTCATGATATTCGTTTAAATCGAGATGAGGATATTTATATTCAACTCAACTTTAAATCATCGTTTCAAAATGCGAATTATGTAGCTGTATTAGAAGAAAACCCATATCTACCAAAGCATATTGAAGTAAATGAAAAAGATCGTTTACTTGCAGAAAGGTTTTTGGAAGAAAGTGTATTTTCATTTAGGAGAGAACGCCTTTTGAAACAAATTGATGAAGCGTTAGATAAGCAAGATAAGGAAGCGTTTCATAGATTAACGGCCGAGTTAAAGACTTTATAGAATTTATTTGGATTAATAAATTTTTACAAATTTCAGACTTTCACCAAGAAAAACTACCTATATTGGGTAGTTTTTCTTTTTTTACCTCTTTTAGTATGGTTTAATATATATAAAGTGAAAGTTCTGTCATTTGCAAGTGAAGGAGGGAAGGAATTTGAAGTGGAGTGTAAAAGATGTGGAACAGTTTGAACAAGCAAGAGAGTATGTTGATACAGGAGTAATACCGCTTTTATCAATTTCGGCAGCACAAGAAATGAAAATGGTTGTAGAACAAGGTGAATTTATCGAATTGTTGAGCACGGAATTGGAAAGAGAGTATAAAGGAAGAGTGCTTTTACTACCTGCGTTTACTTATTTGGTAGAAAGTCAAAAGAATGAAAAAGGTCGTTTGCAAGAATGGACAAATCATTTACGAAGCGAAGGTTTTAAGCATATTGCTTATGTTACAAGTGATTTTTCATGGAAAGAGGATATGCAAGAGTTACAGGGAGATTTATTTTGGTTTCCTTCATTAGCATTAGAACAATTTAGTGATCAAGCAAAAAGAGAAGTTATTCATGCACATATAAAAAATATAATGGTGATGTTGGAAGAGAAGTGGGGAAACTCACAATAAACAGAAAGTTCTTATTATTATGAGTAGTATGATATTGACCTGTGCATGAGCGTATTATATCATGATAGTGTCCTAGTTTTTATTTTTTATATAATTTATCACGAGGGGACAATTTCTGATAGAGGGGGGAAATTTTCGTGAGCGAGAAAGAACATCGCGTGTCAAGAAGACAATTTTTAAATTACACACTCACAGGGGTAGGAGGCTTTATGGCTGCCGGTATTTTAATGCCGATGACGCGATTTGCGCTTGATCCGGTGTTAAGAAAAGAAGCCGGAACAGATATGGTTGCTGTTGCGCAAGTAAAGGATATTACAACAGAGCCGAAGCGTTTCGATTTTAAAGTGAAACAGGTTGATGGTTGGTACAAGTCTGAAGAACCAAAATCGGCTTGGGTTCATAAAGATGAAAGCGGAGACATTGTTGCGTTCTCTCCAGTATGTAAACATTTAGGATGTACAGTTAACTGGAATTCGGACAAAGCACATCCGAATCAATTCTTTTGTCCATGTCACGGGGGTCGTTATACAAAAGATGGGATGAACATTAAAGGTACGCCACCCCTTGCTCCGCTGGATGTGTACGAGTCTAAAGTGAAAGATGGAACGCTGTATCTAGGAAAAGCGAAGCCAAGAGGGGGTGCAAAGTAGATGTTAAATAAAATTTATGATTGGGTAGATGAAAGATTAGATATTACACCGATATGGCGTGATATCGCTGATCATGAAGTACCTGAACATGTAAACCCGGCACATCACTTTTCTGCATTCGTCTATTGCTTTGGAGGACTTACCTTTTTCGTTACTGTAATTCAAATTTTATCTGGAATGTTTTTGACGATGTATTATGTGCCTGATATTAAAAATGCTTGGGAATCAGTTTACTATTTACAAAATGAAGTTGCTTATGGGCAAATTGTTCGTGGTATGCACCACTGGGGTGCTAGTCTCGTAATTGTAATGATGTTTTTACATACACTCAGAGTTTTCTTCCAAGGTGCGTATAAAAAGCCCCGTGAGTTAAACTGGATTGTTGGTGTTCTTATTTTCTTTGTTATGTTAGGTCTTGGTTTTACCGGATATTTATTACCGTGGGATATGAAAGCTTTATTTGCTACAAAAGTAGGGATTCAAATTGCAGAGCAAACACCGCTCATTGGTCCTTATATTAAAACATTACTCGCTGGTCATTCCGAAATTGTTGGCGCTCAAACATTAACTCGCTTCTTTGCTATTCACGTCTTCTTCTTACCGGCAGCACTTCTAGGTTTAATGGCCTTCCACTTCATCATGATTCGCAAACAAGGTATTTCCGGTCCACTATAAGAGATTGCTAAATTAAAGGGGAAAGAACTAAAGGAGGGAGATTATGCATCGCGGCAAAGGGATGAAGTTTGTAGGAGATTCTCGGGTACCGGTAGCTCGGAAACCAAATATTCCAAAAGACTATTCTGAATACCCAGGGAAAACAGAAGCATTTTGGCCGAACTTCTTGTTAAAAGAATGGATGGTTGGTGCAGTTTTTTTAATCGGTTATTTATGTTTAACAGTGGCGCATCCGTCGCCGCTTGAGAGAATGGCGGATCCAACAGATGCTGGATATATACCACTTCCAGATTGGTATTTCTTATTCTTGTATCAGTTATTAAAGTATTCTTATGCTTCCGGTTCATTTACTGTAATTGGAGCGTTTATTATGCCAGGGATTGCGTTTGGTGCATTACTGTTAGCTCCATTTCTTGATCGAGGTCCAGAAAGACGTCCATTGAAGCGTCCTGTAGCAACTGGATTTATGCTTTTAGCAATTGCATCGATTATCTTTTTAACTTGGGAATCTGTAGCACACCACGACTGGGAAGCTGCAAAGAAACAAGGAGCAATTGTAAAAACCGCGCCAGTTGATAAAAATGATGATGGCTATAAATTAATGCAAAAAAATACTTGTTTAACATGTCATGGTGACAACTTACAGGGCGGGGCGGCAGCACCAGCACTGCAAAACTTAACTTTAAAGCCAGAAGAAATTGCTAAAATTGCGAAAGATGGAAAAGGTTCCATGCCTAAAGGTGTATTTAAAGGTACAGATGAGGAACTGAAGAAGCTTTCGGAATTCGTTGCAAAGTATAATAAAAAATAATAAAAAGCTGACTACAAAATTTGTAGTCAGCTTTTCTATTTAGTTGGATGAAGTTTGTTATAATAGAGTAGGATTTAGTGAATGAATTACTTTGCTTGAAAGGTGTTGGACATACAGATTGGTGTACTTGTATGCAATGTTAAGACAACGCTCGGTATTATTATTTTTATTGGTTGTTAACATATTAGGTACAATTTACGGGTTTATATGGTACGGAAATCAACTGAAAGAAACGTCACCTATATTTTGGCCGTTTGTACCAGATAGTCCTATGGCGAGTCTCTTTTTTGTCTTTGTTTTAATTGCTTTTTTGACAAAGAGAAACTGGGGATTAATAGAAGCGCTAGCGATTGTTACTTTAATAAAATATGGTATTTGGGCTGTTGTTGTAAATGCGATTATGATTTACGTAAAAGGTCCTATTGGCCTTATGGGCTACATGTTAATGCTTTCGCACTTTGCGATGGCAGTGCAAGGTGTTTTATATGCTCCATTTTACCGTATAAAAAAATGGCATTTTATAGTAGCGGGTGTATGGACGTTGCATAACGATGCAATTGATTATTTATTTTGGCAAATGCCACGATATGGAATTATGCATTTGTTTGTAGAGGAAATTGGTTATTTTACGTTTTGGTTAAGCGTTGCTGTACTATGTATTACATATTATTGTTGCTTACGTGAGCACAGGAAACAATTTTCTTTATGATGGTTAGAACATTTAGGGGGAGAACATGGAGAAAAATAAGAGTGGTACAAAAATATTGGATCGATTGATTACTTTAGTTGTTTCATATAGCATAGCATTTTCTATTTTTGCACTCGCAACAACGGCAGTTGTGTATGGAAAATGGCTGTATTATTTTGAAATTGATTTTTTAAATATTCCTGATTTAGCGGATATGACGAAGGATGAAATTAAAAGAAATTACGATGTGCTTATTACATATTTATCCCCGTTTTATGACGGAGCATTACATTTGCCAACATTAGATATGTCTACAAATGGCCGTATTCATTTTGTAGATGTTAAAAATATTTTAGTAAAGATTCAATATGTGATGTATGCGACAATTATGATTGCAGTGATAGGTGGAATTTATTTATTAAAAAAGAAAAATGAAAAGTTTTTACTGCACGGATCGATTTTAACAATCATTTTTCCGATAGCGCTTATGTTACCAATCGCTATTAATTTTGAAAAGAGCTTTGTATTATTCCATAAGCTTTTATTCAGTAATGATTATTGGATGTTTGATATTGAAACGGATCCAGTTATATTAATGCTACCAGAGGAGTTCTTTATGCATGCTGCGTGTGCTATTTTATTATTCATTTTAGGTGGTAGTATACTTTGTTATAGCTTATATAGATATTTCGTAAAAAAGAAAAGGATGTCAAAGAAAAAATTCTCTGCTTAAAGAGAATTTTTTCTTTGTAAAACGATAATATATTTTTCGGTTCAGTTCTGTTCTATTCTTGTCCCAATTAACATATTTTGTACTAGTAGTTATAGGGGGGACCGGGATGAAGAGAACATTAATTGGATTGATAGCATTTCTAATTATAATGTTTCCGTTACGTATATATGCTGAAGAGTGGAATGAGCTAACAGGGTTGTTAGACGACTCGTTACAGTTAGTGAAGCGTAATGAAGATGAAAAAGCGGTACAAGTATTACAACTTTTCTCAGAGCAATTTTTAATGAAGGGGAATGAAAAGAAGCATGAAGTAACACCAGATCAAGTTAGAGTTATTTCTTTAGCTTACGACAAGGCGCAGCAATCGCTCTCTGAAGAAGGTTTAGGTAAGCAAGCTAAAATGGATAATGTGTTGGCATTACAACTTGCTGTTGATGCACAAGTATCGAAATATCAACCACTTTGGATGGAAAGAGAAAGGAAAGTAATGGATGCCTTTTCTCAAATGGAAAAAGCGATGGAAAAAGAAGATGCTGGGCAGTTTCAACAAACATTAAATACATTTTTAAATGAATTCAATATTATTTATCCAAGTTTAATGATTGCTTTGCCAGAAAACGAGGTACAGCGTGTAAATGTTCATTTATCTTATTTGGATGAATTTCGTAACGTTATGTTAAAAACGAAAGGTGGCCAAATGCAATTAGGGATTATTAAAGGGGATTTGCAAAAGATATTTCACACAGTAAAAAAGGATGAAATTGCACCTTCTCTCATTTGGTTTATGACAATTACTGGGGGACTTATTTTATTCACATTAACTTATGTTGGATGGAGAAAGTATAAAGGAGAGAGAGAAAAAAGAAAAAGTAATGTGCATTCTAAAAATAGATAATGTAATAAGTAAAGATATGGATTGTAAGGTTTATTCATTGACAATAGTGGCAGAAGAAAATAGAATGAGAAGTACTATAATTAAAACTTCAATGGAGGTTCATGATGTTTTATTTAATTTACTTCGCGATCATAATGATCATACCGTTGTATGCACAGTCAAGAGTACGAAGTGCCTATAGCAAGTATTCACAAGTTTATTCAACATCAGGTATGACAGGAGCGGAAGTGGCTCGAAAAATTTTAGATGAAAATGGATTATACAATGTAGCTGTGGAAGAAACACCAGGTCATTTATCAGACCATTATGATCCAACGGCCAAGACGGTTCGATTATCAACAGATAACTATTATGGACATTCAGTTGCTGGTACAGCAGTGGCAGCACATGAAGTAGGACACGCAATTCAAGATGCGCAAGATTATAACTTTATGCGTATTCGTCATTCGTTAGTTCCTGTGGCGAATTTTGGATCGAATATATCATGGGTATTTATTATGATTGGTATATTTGCGACAATGTCGAAACTATTGTTATTAGGAATTATTTTAATGGCTGCAGGTGTTGTGTTCCAACTTGTTACATTACCAGTTGAGTTCGATGCTTCAAAGCGTGCAATGCAACAAATTGAAGCGTTAGGTATCGTATCAACAGATGAATATGGCCAAGCTCGTAAAGTATTAAATGCAGCAGCATTAACATATGTAGCAGCTGCAGCTGTAGCGGTATTTGAATTATTACGTCTCGTATTAATGTATACTGGTATGCAGCGTAGCGACGACTAAAGACTATCAATTTTGATAGTCTTTTTTTTGTTGTGTGGATTGAATTATATAATGTATTACAAATAGAAATAATAGAAGTAATGCGGAAAGGCGGTGGGGGAAATGAAATATCCAGACCATTTAGTAAAACAAGTGAAAGAGCGTAGTGCTCCTTATCAACTAGAAGGTTTTTTAAGTGGACAAGGTCCTGAAAATCCCAAATTTATGTTGTTAGGAGAAGCGCCTGGTGAAACAGAAATTCATAATGGGATTCCGTTTAGCGGGAGGTCGGGAAAACAATTAATGGGTTTTTTAGAGCGTATTCACGTTACGAGGGAAGAAGTATATATTACGAGCGCTGTTCGGAGTAGACCTTATAAATGGCGAGAGAAAAAAGAACGAAATGGTGAAAGCATACAAAAAAAGTATAATAGAACGCCAAATCAAGGAGAAATAGTTGCCCATGCGCCTTTGTTAGATTATGAATTAGAGAAAATAAATCCGAGGCTTATCGTCACGCTTGGAAATATTGGTCTTCAACGTTTAACAGGAAAAAATAAAAAAATCACAGATGTACACGGGCAATTATTAAAACAGCCCATTCAAAAATTAAAGGATATGCAAAGTGCAGAGTTTACATGGTCAGAGAATGAATATCATGTTTTTCCAACTTTTCATCCAGCTTCCATTTTTTATAATCGGAGTTTATTGGAGCTTATTTATGAGGATTTGGAGAAGCTTAAAAGACTTGTAATAAAAAACTAGAAAAGCTAAGGCGCTTTTCTAGTTACATTTAATTATGTAAAGGGTTTTTATTTTCATCTAACGTAAATCCTTCACCAACTACATCATGTACATCACTTACAGCGACAAATGCATGAGGATCTACTGAAGTAATAATATTCTTTAATTTCACGATTTCATTTTTAGCAACAACGCAATACAGTACGTTACGTTCCACTTTTGTATACGATCCAACAGCCTTTAAAAAGGTTGCTCCGCGCTCCATTTCAGATAAAATTTTGGCAGCAATTTCATCGTTTTTCTCTGAGATAATAGTCGCTCCTTTGGCGGCATAGGCTCCTTCTTGCATAAAATCAATGACTTTAGCCCCGATAAAAACAGCAACTAACGTATACATACCCTCGCGGTATGATAAATAGGTAAGAATAGAGACGACGATAACGACAGCATCGAACATAAACATCGTTTTACCCATACTCCAGCCAACATATTTGTGGGCTAGTCGTGCGATAATATCTACACCGCCAGTAGTCCCGCCATATTTAAATATTATCCCAAGGCCGATACCGATAAATGCCCCGGCGAATAAAGCTGCGAGTGTCATATCATTTTGCAAGTTTAAATGTAAGTTGAGCACTTCGTAACGCTGGAAAATCCATAGAAATAAAGATACGCTAAATGTGCCGATTAATGTATATAAAAATGTCGTTCTGCCAAGTAACCTCCAACCAATAAAAAATATAGGGATATTTAAAATTAAGTTTGAGTAGGAAGGATCAAACTTAAATAAAAAATACAATAATAGTGTAATACCAGTAAACCCACCTTCTGCAAGGTGGTTTTCAATATTGATATTGACAATACCGAAAGAAAATATAGCGGAACCGATTAAAATAAAAATAATATTTCGCATCTTCAATTTTGATGTCATATAGAAATCCCCCTAATTATGTAATGATTACATTGCTCCGCTGAAACGGTAAAACATAATAATAAGTAATTTCTAGTTGCTAGTGAAAATAGTAAGAACTCGATTAGTATGGGCTAATCTTTTGCAAAAAGCGCAAAAGAAAGTTTCACTTTACCCCGTTCCAACGGCTGGTAGGAGATAAAGCTCTGAAGAAAGGCGAACCAGCCGTAGGAACCCGATTGGTTCAACTAATCTTTTGTAAAAAGCGCAAAAGAAAGTTTCACTTTATTATAGTCTATCCAAAAAAGGGTCGCAAATAGGTGTTTGGCGGGGAATAATATTTGTCAAATCGCGATGAATTGGCTAACATGAAAGAGGAAGGATTAGAGGTGAATAGTATGGAAGCAAAAACGATGAAAGATATGCAGAAAGAAGTAGATGCATATATTGGTCAGTTTAAAGAAGGTTATTTCAGTCCGCTTGCAATGATGGCTCGTTTAACGGAAGAAATGGGAGAGCTTGCGAGAGAGGTAAATCATTATTATGGTGAGAAACCGAAGAAAACAACTGAAAAAGAAAGAAGTATTGAAGAAGAGCTTGGAGATGTATTATTTGTTATGATTTGTATGGCAAATAGTTTAAATATTGATTTAGAGACAGCACATAACATTGTAATGAATAAATTTAATACACGTGATAAAGATCGCTGGACACGTATTGATGAGGGAGAGAAAGAATAATGAAAGAAATTAAAGTAATTATCGCCGGACCAAGAGGACGTATGGGACATGAAGCAGTCCTTCTTATGGAAAGAACGGAACATTTTAATTTAGTAGCAGCAGTGGATTATAAGCATGGTGGTGAGAAGATTTCTGATTTACCTGGCATGCCAGCATTACATGCACCGATTTACGCTGATTTACATACTTGTTTAGATGAAGTAGAAGCAGATGTGTTGTTAGATTTAACAACACCAGAAGTTGGGAAACAACACGTTACACTTGCAGTTGAGCGTGGACTTCGTTCTGTTATTGGTACAACTGGATTTACAGAAGAAGAATTGGCACGTTTAACAGAGAATGCAAAAGAAAAAGCAGTAGGAACAATTATTGCTCCAAACTTTGCAATTGGTGCAGTTCTTATGATGAAATTCTCACAAATGGCAGCGAAATATTTCCAAGATGTTGAGGTAATTGAATTACATCATGATCAAAAATTAGACGCACCATCTGGTACAGCTGTAAAAACGGTAGAATTAATTCGTCAAAATCGTGAATCAAAGCAGCAAGGTCATCCAAATGAAGTAGAGCAACTAGCAGGTGCACGTGGTGCAAATGTAGACGGTATTCACATTCATAGTGTACGTTTGCCAGGGCTTATTGCACACCAAGAAGTAATGTTTGGTGGAGATGGACAAATGTTAACAGTTCGTCATGATTCATTCAATCGTGCATCATTTATGTCAGGTGTAAAACTATCAATTGAGACAGTAATGAACCTTGATCATCTTGTGTACGGTTTAGAAAATATTATCGACTAAAGGGGAGACAACGGATGAAAATTGCCTTAATCGCACATGACAAAAAGAAAAATGATATGGTTTCGTTTGCATACGCATATAAACCAATTTTTGAGCAACATGAATTATTTGCAACAGGAACGACAGGGCTTCGTATTATGGAAGCGACTGGATTAGTTGTAACAAGATATCAATCTGGCCCTCTTGGTGGAGATCAAGAAATTGGTGCAATGATTGCAAAAAACGATTTAGATATGGTGATTTTCTTCCGCGATCCATTAACAGCACAGCCGCATGAACCGGATGTGAATGCATTGCTTCGTTTATGTGATGTATATGCGATTCCACTTGCAACGAATATGGCAAGTGCTGAAATGTTAATGCACGCATTAGAGCGAGGAGATTTAGATTATCGTAAGTTAAGAAAATGAGGGGAACAATTATGAGTGGATTACATATATTAGCGTTTGGTGCTCATGCCGATGATGTTGAAATCGGCATGGCTGGTACCATCGCTAAATATACAAAGCAAGGGTATGAAGTAGGTATTTGTGATTTAACAGAAGCTGATCTTTCTTCCAATGGAACGATAGAGTTGAGAAAAGAAGAAGCAGAGGTCGCAGCTCGTATAATGGGAGTAAAAACGAGACTGAATTTAGCGATGCCAGACCGTGGTTTGTATATGAAAGAAGAGTATATACGTGAAATTGTCAAGGTGATCCGTACATATAAACCAAAACTAGTTTTTGCGCCATACTATGAAGATCGTCATCCAGATCATGCAAATTGTGCAAAGCTTGTGGAAGAGGCTATTTTTTCAGCAGGAATCCGTAAATATATGCCGGAACTTTCACCACATCGTGTGGAGTCTTTTTATAATTATATGATTAATGGTTTTCATAAACCGAATTTTTGTATAGATATAAGTGAGTACCTCTCTATAAAGGTGGAAGCATTAGAAGCATATGAAAGTCAATTTTCAACAGGAAGTGATGGGGTTAAGACACCGTTAACAGAAGGATACGTTGAAACTGTGATTGCTCGTGAGAAGATGTTTGGAAAAGAAGTTGGAGTCTTGTATGCCGAGGGATTTATGAGTAAGAAACCGGTTTTATTACATGCTGATTTATTAGGGGGATGTAAATGAAATTAAAAATAGGTATTACATGTTATCCTTCTGTAGGTGGTTCTGGAGTTGTTGGAACAGAATTAGGAAAGCAATTGGCGGAACGCGGGCATGAAATTCACTTTATTACATCGGGTTTACCATTCCGGTTAAATAAAGTATATCCAAACATATATTTTCATGAAGTGACGGTAAGCCAGTACTCTGTATTTCAATATCCACCATACGATTTAGCGTTAGCAAGTAAAATGGCAGAGGTTGCACAAAGAGAAAACTTAGACATTTTACATGTGCATTACGCAATACCACATGCAATTTGTGCATATTTAGCAAAACAAATGATCGGAGAGCGTATTAAAATTGTTACAACCTTGCATGGAACAGATATTACTGTGTTAGGTTCCGACCCTTCGTTAAATAATTTAATTCGTTTTGGTATTGAGCAATCGGATGTTGTTACTGCTGTCTCGCATTCATTAATTAACGAAACGCATGAGCTTGTAAAACCAAGTAAAGAAATTCAAACGGTATATAACTTTATAGACGAACGTGTATATTTCAAACGTAATATGTCTCAATTAAAGAAAGAATACGGTATAAGTGAGAGTGAAAAAGTACTTATTCATATTTCGAATTTCCGTAAAGTGAAACGTGTGCAGGATGTTGTTGAGGCATTTGCTAAAATTGTTAAAGAAGTAGATGCGAAGTTGCTTCTTGTTGGAGACGGACCAGAATTCTGTACGATTTTACAGATAGTGAAGAATTTACATATTGAAGATCGTGTTTTATTCCTAGGGAAGCAAGATAATGTTGCAGAACTACTTGCGATGAGTGATTTAATGTTGCTTCTATCAGAGAAGGAAAGTTTTGGTCTTGTTTTATTAGAAGCAATGGCGTGTGGTATACCTTGTATCGGAACACGGGTTGGAGGTATTCCAGAGGTTATTCAACACGGGGAAACAGGATATTTATGTGAAGTTGGCGATACAACAGGAGTGGCAAATCAAGCTACTCAGCTATTAAAGGACGAGGAACTTCACCGTAATATGGGAGAACGAGCAAGAGAAAGTGTTTATGAGCAATTTCGCTCAGAAAAAATTGTTTCACAATATGAAACGATTTACTATGACGTACTAAGGGATGACAAAAATGGAAAGATTTAAAAAAGCTAGTTCTATTATTGAGACATTAAAACAACAAGGACATGAGGCTTACTTTGTTGGTGGGAGCGTACGAGATCTTATTATCGATAGGCCGATTGGAGATATTGATATTGCGACATCTGCTTTACCAGAAGAAGTGATGGCTATATTCCCAAGAAATGTTCCTGTTGGTCTTGAGCATGGAACTGTAATTGTTTTAGAAAATGGTGAGCCTTATGAGGTAACTACTTTTCGAACAGAAAGCGAATATGAAGATTTTCGAAGACCTAGTAGTGTTCAATTTGTTCGTTCATTAGAAGAGGATTTAAAACGTCGTGATTTCACGATGAATGCAATTGCTATGACAGAAGAAGGCGAAATGGTTGATTTATTTGCTGGACAGGAAGCCATTCAACAGAGAGAAATTGTGACAGTTGGAAATGCTGCGGATCGTTTTCAAGAAGATGCCCTGCGAATGATGCGTGGTATTCGGTTTGTAAGCGCGTTAGGTTTTTCATTAGAAACGAAAACGAAGCAAGCGATTGAAACGTATGGACATTTGCTAGAACATATAGCAATTGAGCGCATTACAGTAGAGTTTGAGAAATTGTTAACTGGTACATATTGTGTGAAAGGTCTCAAAGAATTAGTAGAGACGAAGCTATTTTCTCATTTGCCATATTTACAAATGTCAGAAGAGAGACTGTTAAAAGCTACGCAGTATAAATGGGATTCTTTCGAAACGGATATTGAGGCGTGGGCATTTTTCTTATATTGTATCGGAGAAGAACATCCATCTGTCTTTTTACGTCAATGGAAGTTTTCGAATAAAAAAATAAAAGATATTGTTGCAGTTTTATTGGCAATCCGTACTAGAAAGGAGAAGGATTGGGATACAGTCCTTCTTTATAAAACGGGAATTTATATCGCTGAAATGGTAGAGAGAGTATATGAAGCGATGATTGAAAGCTATGATCCTACATCTGTTAAACGAGTACAATCAATGTTTCATGCATTGCCAATCCAGGGTCGTCAAGAAATGAATGTGACTGGTAATGATTTATTAAACTGGGCAAACAAAAAGCCTGGTCCGTGGGTTGCTGACATGCTTCAGAAAATCGAGGAAGCAATTGTAAAAGGAAACGTAGTTAATGAGAAAGAGCGTATAAGGGAGTGGCTGCAAGGATGCAATCTACTATAAGAAAGCAGTTATTACAAGTTTTTTCTGAAGCGGATGGCGAGTTTGTATCCGGCCAAACGATTAGTGATAAACTTGGTTGTTCAAGAACTGCTGTGTGGAAACATATGGAAGATCTCCGGAGTGAGGGATATGAACTTGAAGCTGTGCGCCGATTAGGTTACCGAATTGCAAGTAAGCCAGACAAAGTGACTGCTAATGAAATTCAGTTAGGGCTACAAACGAAGCGAATTGGTAGAACAGTGTATTTTGAAGAAACTGTTGAATCAACGCAGCATATTGCAGCAAAACTTGCTTATGAAGGTGCAGAAGAAGGAACTATCGTTGTAGCAGAAGAACAAACAGCGGGAAGAGGTCGTTTAAGCAGAAAATGGCATTCACCAAAAGGAACAGGAATTTGGATGAGTATTATTTTACGCCCATCGATTCCAGTTCATCATGCACCGCAACTTACTTTGTTAGCGGCTGTTAGTGTTGCACAGGCAATTGAAAAATGTACAGGTGTAGACGTGGGAATAAAATGGCCAAATGACATTTTAATTCAAGGTAAAAAGGCTGTAGGTATATTAACAGAAATGCAAGCGGATCCTGATAAAATTAATGCTGTCATTATGGGCATCGGTATTAATGCGAATCAAAAGCAAGAACATTTTGATGAAGAAATTCAGCACATTGCTACTTCATTAGCGATTGAATCAGGTAAGCCGATTGTTCGTGCAGAACTTATGCAACAAATCTATTTACAACTAGAAAAATTATATGAAGAGTATTTACAAAATGGTTTCTCTGTCATTAAAATTCTTTGGGAAAGTTACGCTGTGAGCATCGGGAAAGAAATTACCGCTCGAACGATGAGAGAGACGATTACGGGGTTAGCAAAAGGAATCACAGAGGATGGTGTATTACTTCTGGAGGATCATGAGGGGAAAGTACATCATATTCATTCTGCAGATATCGAAATTAAGTAAAAGAAGTTCCTCTTTTGGAACTTCTTTTTATTTCAATATTTTTGAGTTAAATTTGTAACATGATAATAAATCCTTTTCATATTTAAAGTTCATTTCAAGATATCTTCCGTCTAGTTGGCCTGGCATGTTATTTAACGATTACTTTGCCTTCCATTCCTTTAAGGAGATGGTATCGACATATTAATTCATATGTACCAGTATTTTTAGGTTTCACGGTAATATTCTTTTCTTTTCCTGACTCAACTACGACGTCAATGCCGAGTTTTTTCACTGTAAAGGTGTGCTCGTTTTTACCTTTATTTTTCAATAGTAATGTTGTTGATCCTTCAAGCGGAATCGTGATGACATTTGGATTAAAGTAATCATCATTTAGTTCAACCTCAATCACGTTCGTTACATCGGTGGGTTGTGTTACGACATTAACTGAGGCAAATACATGAAAGGATCCTAAAGACATCCACCATACAATCATTACAAGCAAACTGCTGAATCGAAATAACCACCTGTTCATAGGCATCTGCAATTCTCCTTTGTTAAGTACTTTTCCTCAATTAACCTGCATCATTAGTTTAAGAGTTATACTATACAGTTAAATTGATTACAGAAGAAATTAACTTGGACTTTTTTAACATGCGCTGAAAAAACATGTATCTTTTCAGGATTGAATTATCTATAAAAACTTTATCCCGCTATTTACTGGGCAATAAGACCTCCACCTCAAAATTCAGCGGAAGCAAAGAAGTTAGGTGGGGATCGGGCTGATTAAAGTTTCACTTTCTAGCATATATACTCTCTTATTAAATTTCATATACCGTAATCAGAATAAAAAATTATTTTTTCAAAAAAATGTAGTAATTCCCTTTTGTAGTTTGCTATAATTAGTTCGAATGTGGGCAGTATCAGAGCGAACTGCACCATGATTCGAAGTAATACGAAAAATAATAACTTGGATTCTGCCTTGATCCAATAACGGACTGGGACAGAGGGATGAATAATGCCGACTAACACACAACCCTTCTGCCCTTTTATGGCCAGAGGGGTTTTTTATATGATTGCGGCCATCTCCTCTCTCCTGCATAAAGGAGGAGTAGTTTTTGAAAACAAAAACAGATTTTTTGAAGATGAAAGAGCAAGGTGAGCCGATTACAATGCTAACGGCGTATGATTATCCATCTGCTAAATTAGCAGAAGAAGCTGAAGTTGATATGATTTTAGTTGGAGATTCTCTTGGAATGGTTGTACTCGGATACGATTCAACAGTACCTGTAACAGTAGAGGATATGATTCATCATACGAAAGCTGTACGCCGCGGAGCGAAAGAGACGTTTATTGTAACTGATATGCCATTTATGTCGTATCACGTATCATTACAAGAAACGATGGTGAATGCACGCCGCATCGTTCAAGAGAGCGGGGCGCATGCACTGAAGGTAGAAGGTGCTGGAGAAGTTATATCAACGATTCAATATTTGACGAACGCAGGAATTCCTGTTGTAGCGCATTTAGGTTTAACCCCTCAATCTGTAGGAGTGTTGGGTGGATATAAAGTGCAAGGAAAAGATGCGGAGAGTGCAAAGAAATTAATAGAAGATGCAAAGAAATGTGAAGAAGCTGGTGCAATAGCGCTTGTGTTAGAATGTGTACCAATGCAGTTAGCAGAACTTATTTCAGAGCAACTAACAATACCGACAATTGGGATTGGTGCAGGACAAAAAGTAGATGGGCAAGTGCTTGTTTATCATGATCTTATCTCATACGGCGTGAATCGTGTGCCGAAATTTGTGAAGCAATATACATCTGTTCAAGAGGAGATTGTGCGTGGGATTTCACAATATGTTACTGAAGTAAAGACAAGGCAATTTCCTGAAGAAAAACATTCGTTCACAATGAAAGAGGAAGAATGCTTAGCGTTATACGGAGGAAAACAATAATGAAAATCGTAACTACAGTGCAAGAGATGCAGCAAATTACAAACGAACTTCGTGCAAGTGGAAAGAGTATTGGTTTTGTTCCAACGATGGGTTATTTACATGAAGGGCATGCTACCTTATTACGTAAGGCAAGAGAAGAAAATGAAATTGTAGTTTTAAGTGTATTTGTAAACCCGCTGCAATTTGGCCCAAATGAAGATTTAGATCGATATCCTCGTGATATTAATAGAGATGAAAATGTAGCAAAAGAAAACGGTGTAGATTATTTGTTTTATCCGAGTGTAGAAGAAATGTATCCAGCAGAACAAACAACAACAGTAGAAGTTGTGAAGCGCACGGACGTATTATGCGGTCAACAAAGACCTGGTCATTTTGCTGGTGTTGCAACTGTACTAATGAAACTATTTAATATTACGCTGCCAACGCGTGCTTATTTCGGTATGAAAGATGCTCAACAAGTTGCAGTAATTGAAGGATTTGTAACTGATTTCAATATTCCGGTTACAATCGTACCAGTTGATATTGTAAGGGAAGAAGATGGATTAGCGAAAAGTTCTCGTAACGTGTACCTATCACAAGATGAACGTGAAGAGGCTCTTCATTTATACCGCAGCCTATGTATAGCGAAAGAAAGAATTAAGGTAGGTGAACGTAATCCGGAAATCATTACAAATCTTGTGAAAGAGTATATTGAGACGCATACGAAAGGCACTGTAGATTATGCGGATTTATATGCATATCCGTCATTAACAATGGTAGAGAAAGTCGAAGGACGAATCATTTTAGCTATTGCAGTTAAGTTTGAAAATGTAAGATTAATTGACAATATAACATTAACGGTTAAATAAGGGGGAGCACCTATGTTTCGCACAATGATGAGAGCAAAGTTACATCGTGCAACTGTAACGGAGGCAAATTTAAATTATGTAGGTAGTATTACAATTGATGAAGATTTAATGGATGCAGTAAATATTGTAGAAAACGAAAAAGTCCAAATTGTAAATAATAATAATGGTGCTCGTTTAGAGACATACGTTATTAAAGGGGAACGCGGTAGTGGTGTTGTTTGTTTAAATGGTGCTGCGGCAAGGCTTGTACAACCAGGGGACAAAGTAATTATTATTTGTTATGGGCTAGTTACGGAAGAAGAGGTTCATAAACAAGAACCCAAAATTGCAGTACTAGACGATAATAATCAAATTATTGAAATGTTAGGTGCTGAAAAAGCGGGTACGATATTATAAGTAGAAAGGCTATCTCCATTGCGGAGATAGCTTTTTTGTGCATCTTTTCATTAAGATGAGATAAAACGTGGTATAGTAACATTATATAAATTATTGTTGTTTGAAAGGTAAGAAATTGAGGTGTTACATATATGAGTAAGCGTTATGTCGTTGTTGATTTAGAGACGACAGGGAACTCCTGGAAAGATGGGAAGGATAAAATTACCCAAATTGCAGCTGTTGTAGTAGAAGATGGAGAGATATTGGAGATTTTTTCGTCTTTTGTTAACCCAAAGAGAGAGATCCCACCATTTATTACAGAATTAACAGGGATTGATGAAAGTCTTGTAAAACAAGCCCCGTTATTTCAAGATGTAGCCCCGATGATTGTTGAGCTATTACAAGGTGCGGCTTTCGTTGCGCATAATGTTCACTTTGATTGGAATTTTTTAAATGAAGAATTAAGACAGGCTGGATATACAGAAATACATTGTCCTAAAATCGACACGGTTGAATTGGCTCAAATTCTTTTGCCGACAGCTGATAGTTATAAATTACGTGATTTAGCTAAGAAGCATGAACTAGAACATGATCAACCACATCGTGCGGATAGTGATGCTCTTGCAACAGCGGAATTATTTTTACAATTTTTAAATGAAATTGAAAAGTTACCACTTGTCACGTTGCAATCACTTTATGAATTAAGCGATGTGTTCCAAAGTGATATAGCTGATGTGCTTTCTGAAAATATTTTAAAGAAAGTAATGAATGGTAAAGAAGATATAGCGGAGTATGAAATACATCGAAATATTGCGCTGAAAAAGCGGAACTATTCCTTAAACCTTGGAGAAACGTGTTCATCAAAGTTTGATGCTTTCTTGAATAAAACGATGGATAAATTGGAATCACATATGCCAAAGTTTGAAAGAAGAGAAAGTCAACAACTGATGATGAAAGAGATATATACGGCGTTAAGAGACTCTCGTTTTTCACTAATTGAAGCCGGTACAGGAACAGGAAAGACTCTTGCATATTTGCTTCCTAGTCTTTATTTTGCAAAGAGAAAAGAAGAACCTGTCATTATAAGTACACAAACGGTACAACTCCAACAACAAATATTAGAAAAAGAAATACCGTTATTACAAAAAATAATGCCATTTTCATTTGAGGTAGCTCTTCTTAAAGGAAGAAAGCATTATCTTTGCTTACACAAATTTGAGTATGCTTTACAAGAGGAAGAAAAAAATTATGATATGGCACTTACGAAGGCGAAGATTTTAGTTTGGCTATTGCAAACTGAAACGGGTGATCAAGACGAATTAAATATTCCTGAGGGCGGAAAGTTACTTTGGAATCGTATTTGTAGTGATGCGTATAGTCCAGGCGGTATGCAAAGTAATTGGTTTAGTCGTTGTTTTTACCAGCGAGCGAAGAATAAAGCTTTATTTGCAGATATCGTTATCACAAATCATGCGTTATTATTTCAAGATTTTTCAAGTGAAGAACCGCTGTTTGCTTCATGCGAACATATTATTTTTGATGAAGCTCACCATATTGAAGAAGCTGCGAGTAGAACATTGGGTGAACAGTTCTCTTGTATGTATTTTCAATTGGTTATATCTCGTCTTGGGACGCTAGAAACAGAAGATGTACTCTCCAAAGTATATAAAATGATGAAAAAATCAGAGCAAGCATCTCGTTCAACTTTCCGTATGATAAGTTATAGTTTGAAGGAACTTAAGTTTGATGCGGATGAACTCTTCCAAATGTTACGTACTTTTATATTTAAACAAACAAAGCAAGAACAAGGAACGAATAATATGCCGCTCATCTATAGATATAACGCAGAACTAGAAAAAGGTAAGTTGTGGGATAGTATCGTTGAATTAACAAATCGTTTTATATATGAATTAAGAAGGGTAGTAACTGCTCTTGAGAAGCAAGTGGATATATTGCAAAGTAAGTTAGAATGGGAGATGCATGTTGTAACAGGTGAATTTATGCATTTAATTGAGTTGCTGAGAAAGATGGCAGAATCATTACAGTTACTCGTATTAGAAAAGAATTCGTATGTAACTTGGATGGAGACTGAAACGAAAGGGACGATTCATTCAACAGTTCTATATGCACAGCCTGTTCATATTGGTGAAAGATTTGCTGATGAATTTTTAACAGAAAAAAAGAGTGTTATTTTTACATCCGCAACACTAACAGTTAACGATACGTTTGATTATATAAAAGAGGAACTTGGTTTACATGATTTCGCTCCAAATACTTTAAAGGTTCCATCGCCATTTCGTTATGATGAACAAATGAAATTAATGGTTTCAACGGATGTACCTTTTATTAAGCAAGTAAGTAATGAGCGATATATTGAATCTGTATCGGAACATATTGCAAAGATAGCGAAAGCCACAAAGGGCAGAATGCTTGTTTTATTCACTTCGTATGAAATGTTAAAAGAAGCGTATGCGAATTTAAAAAATAATGATGAATTAGAGGGTTATTTATTACTCACACAAAGTGTGAATAATAGAAGTCGAAGCCGTTTAATTCGAAAGTTTCAAGAGTTCGACAAATCAATTTTATTAGGGACGAGCAGTTTCTGGGAAGGGATAGATATTCCAGGAGATGCCTTAAGTTGTCTTGTTATTGTCCGTCTACCATTTACGCCGCCTCATCAGCCGATGATGGAAGCGAAAGGTGAGTGGCTAAAAAATCAAGGTGAGGATGTATTCGCTAAATTAGCGCTGCCACAAGCAATATTACGTTTCAAACAAGGATTCGGCCGCTTAATTCGAACGAATACAGATACAGGAACGGTAGTAGTGTTAGATCGTCGTTTGACGAGTTCTTCCTATGGAAAACGATTTCTACAATCGATCCCTAACGTACCTCTTTATGAAGGACCATTAGAAGAATTATTAGTACAATTAGAAGAACCATCAAATGAATAAAAATGGAAGAAAAATACGCCTGAAATACTTATAAACTTCAGGCGTAAAAAATGTGGGTAGGAGGAATTTTATTTTTCTTACTTCTTGTATACAAAATGTGTTGGTTTTCGACTTGAAACCTTTTTTTGCTGTACATGTCCTGCTATAATAGATGGGTGATGAAGCAGGGGTTGTAAAGAATGTACTCTTATTGTAACCGCATTGCGTTCTTCTATAATTAGAAATTTTTGTGTAACGGAGGAGTTTTTTCATGGAGAAGAAAATCGAAGTACTATCAACGACGCGTATTAAATATTCGTCTGATTTGTATAAAATTGTTGATAGTTTGAATCGTACGTTAAAAGAGCAGGACCTCATGTTCGGACTAGCATTAGACGAAAAAGATAAAGAAACAGCTGTATTTACGATTTACAGAACGTAGTGATACAATGAAAAAGTGGATCTTTGCAATCATTATTGTTATCGTTGCTAGCGGAATATATGGGGCGTATGTTTATAATAAAGCAATGGGGAAGAAAATTCCAAAAGAGTCGAAATTTGTAGAAATTGCTAAAGAAAAAGCAAAGCTTACAAAGGTGAAATCTGTTGATTATTACAACGGAAAATCTGCATATATAGTCGTGCAAGGTACAGATGAAAAGGGAGAACAACTTATCGTTTGGGTGCCGGAGAAAAAAGGGGATACTGTAGTAAGGAAAAAGAGCGAAGGTATTTCTGAAAAAGAGGCTATACAAAGAACATTAGAACAAGTCGGCAATGAAAGTAAGGAATCAAAAAGTAAGCCGAAAGAGATTATGAAAGTGAAATTAGGCTTTGAAAATGATGTACCACTATGGGAAGTTACATATATTGATGATGACAATCGTTATAGTTATTACTATCTTGAATTTAAAGATGGAAAATTTTTAAGACGATATAGCATTGAAAAATAGATGTAGGGGGAACTACAAATGAAATTAGCAAAGCGAGTAGCTGCTTTAACACCGTCTTCAACTTTAGAAATTACAGCAAAGGCACAAGCATTAAAAGCAGAGGGTCATGATGTAATTGGATTAGGGGCAGGGGAACCTGACTTTAATACACCAGAGCATATTATGGATGCTGCACATAAAGCGATGTTAGAAGGGCATACGAAGTATACACCAACAGGTGGATTACAATCGTTAAAACAAGAAATTGTGAAGAAATTTACTCGCGATCAAGGTATTGCGTATGATCCATCTGAAATTATTGTATGTAATGGCGCAAAGCATGCATTATATACATTATTCCAAGTATTACTTGATGAGGGAGATGAAGTTATCATTCCAACTCCTTACTGGGTAAGCTATCCAGAGCAAGTAAAGCTTGCTGGCGGTAAGCCGGTTTATGTAGAAGGTTTAGAAGACAATGAGTACAAAATTACAGCAAAGCAGCTGCGTGAGGCAATTACAGAGAAAACGAAAGCAGTTATTATTAATTCACCGAGCAATCCAACAGGAATGATTTATAGCAAAGAAGAATTACAACAGCTTGGAGAAGTATGTTTAGAACATGATATTTTAATCGTTTCTGATGAAATTTATGAAAAATTAATTTATGGTGGCGTAGAATATACATCAATTGCCCAGCTTTCTAATGCATTAAAAGAACAAACACTTATTATTAATGGTGTATCTAAATCTCATTCTATGACAGGATGGCGTATTGGATATGCAGCAGGAAATAAGCAGCTTATTAAAGCGATGACGAACTTAGCGAGTCATAGTACGTCAAACCCTACTTCAATCGCTCAATACGGCGCAATTGCGGCATATGCAGGCTCACAAGAACCTGTGGAAACAATGCGTCAAGCCTTTGAAGAGAGATTAAACATCATTTATGATAAATTAATTCAAATCCCTGGCTTTACTTGTATTAAACCGCAAGGTGCATTTTACTTATTCCCTAACGTAAAAGAAGCTGTAGCTTTATCAGGATATGCAACAGTTGATGATTGGGCAAAGGCTCTATTAGAAGAGGAAAAAGTGGCTCTTGTACCAGGTACAGGATTTGGTGCTCCAAATAATGTTCGTTTATCATATGCGACATCTCTTGAACAAGTAGAGAAAGCATTAGAACGCATCCATACATTTATGAAAAGTAAAGTGCAAGCTTAATTTTATATTTCATTCATGTAATATAAAAAACCTCCCTATTGATGAACCGCACCCAATTTGTTAGACATTTACTAACAATTGGAGGTGCGGTTTTATTATGTCTAGAAAATATACATTT